>NZ_JBIUHC010000025.1:0-83877 GCF_044627735.1 Cupriavidus sp. CuC1
ATGCCGCCGCCGCCGCGCCGGCACCCGCGCCGGCTCCGACGCCGGCTCCGGCTGCCGCCAGCGCTCCCGCGCCGGCCGCTGCCGCCGGCCCGGTCGAGGTCAAGGTGCCGGACATCGGCGACTACGACTCGGTCCCCGTGATCGAAGTCCACGTCAAGCCGGGCGACACCATCAACGCCGAAGATGCGCTGGTGACGCTGGAATCCGACAAGGCCACCATGGACGTGCCGTCGCCGGCCGCCGGCGTGGTCAAGGAAGTCCGGATCAAGGTCGGCGACAACGTCTCCGAAGGCACGCTGATCCTGATTCTCGAAGGCGCAGCCGGTGCGCCGGCCAGCGCGCCTGCTGCTGCAGCCCCGGCCGCGGCAGCTCCCGCTCCTGCTCCCGCAGCCAGCGCACCGGCACCGGCCCCCGCGGCCGCGCCCGCTGCTGCTGCTCCGGCTGCCGGCGTGACCGGCACCGCTGCCCACGCCAGCCCCTCCGTGCGCAAGTTCGCGCGCGAACTGGGCGTGGACGTCTCGCGCGTGCCGGGCACCGGCCCCAAGGGGCGGATCACCCAGGACGACGTGCAAGCCTACGTCAAGGGCGTGATGAGCGGTTATACCGCAGCCCCGGCAAAGGCAGCCGCTGCCCCGGCCGGTGGTGGCGAGCTGAACCTGCTGCCGTGGCCGAAGGTGGATTTCACCCGCTTTGGCGAGGTCGAAAGCAAGCCGCTGTCGCGCATCAAGAAGCTCTCGGGTGCGAACCTGCATCGCAACTGGGTGATGATTCCCCACGTCACCAATCACGACGAGGCCGACATCACCGAGCTGGAAGCCTTCCGCGTGCAGCTCAACAAGGAATACGAGAAGCAAGGCGTCAAGGTCACCATGCTGGCCTTCATGATCAAGGCTGCCGTCGCCGCGCTCAAGAAATTCCCGAATTTCAACGCCTCGCTCGATGGCGAGAACCTGGTGCTGAAGCAGTATTTCAACATCGGTTTTGCCGCTGACACGCCGAACGGCCTGGTTGTGCCGGTGATCAAGAACGCCGACAAGAAGGGCGTGATCGAGATCGGCCAGGAAATGAACGAGCTGGCCAAGCTGGCGCGCGACGGCAAGCTCAAGCCGGACCAGATGCAAGGCGGCTGCTTCTCGATCTCCTCGCTGGGCGGCATCGGTGGCACGTATTTCACACCGATCATCAACGCGCCGGAAGTGGCCATCATGGGCGTGTGCAAGTCGTACCAGAAGCCGGTGTGGGATGGTAAGCAGTTCGTGCCGCGCCTGACGCTGCCGCTGTCGCTGTCGTGGGATCACCGCGTCATCGACGGTGCGGAAGCGGCTCGCTTCAATACCTATTTCGGTCAGCTGCTGGCCGATTTCCGCCGCATCCTGCTGTAAGGCGGGTGAGGGCGCGCATGGCCTCGCGGCCGTGCGCGCCTTTGCCAGCAATGTCTGCAACCTGCCGTCGGCAAACCAGGAACACTGGAAAACAGGAAGCGAGCCCATGACTACCTGCGTTGTCGTCAAGAAGGCCGGCGAGGTGGCGATTGCCGCCGACGCGCTGGTGACGTTCGGCGACACCCGGCTCACGCGTGCTTACGAGCGCAACCAGAAGGTGTTCCCGGTGGGTGACAGCTTCGTGGCGCTCGCCGGTACCACCGCGCACTTCCCGGTCATGCGCAGCCTGCTGGCCGGACTGGGCGAGGATTGCCGGCTGGGCTCGCGCGATGACGTCTTCCGGACCTTCCTCAAGGTGCATGAAAAACTCAAGAACGAGTATTTCATCAACACCAAGGAAGACGAGGACGATCCTTACGAGTCCTCGCAGATCGTATGCCTGATCGCCAATCCGGCGGGCATCTTCGGCGTGTATTCGTACCGCGAAGTCTTCTCGTTCGATCGTTTCTGGGGCATTGGCTCGGGGCGCAACTACGCGCTGGGCGCCATGCACGCGGTCTACGACCAGCCGGGCCTCGCTGCCGGCGAGATTGCGCGGATCGGGGTGGATGCAGGGGTGGAGTTCGACAAGAGTTCGGCAGGCCCGGTCGAGGTGCAGGTGGTGCAGCTGGGCGCCATGGCTGGCGACGGAGCAACCAATAACGATGGCGCGGCCCGCATCTGAAGCGGGGCGCGTTCTTGAGGAGCAAAAACATGAGTGTGATCGAAGTCCAGGTGCCGGATATCGGCGATTTCGACGCGGTGGAAGTCATCGAGGTGCTGGTCAAGGCTGGCGATACGGTCGAGCAGGAGCAGTCGCTGATCGTGCTCGAGTCGGACAAGGCCAGCATGGATGTGCCGTCGTCCGCCGCCGGCAAGGTGGTGGAGGTGCGCATCAAGGTGGGCGACAAGGTCGCCAAGGGCGCCGTGATCTGCACGCTGGAGACCGAAGCCGCGGCCAAGCCGGCCGCTGCCCCGGCCCCTGCGCCCGCCCCTGCGCAGGCATCCGCTCCCGCGCCTGCGGCCGCTCCGGCATCGGCGCCCGCGGCCGCCACGCATTCGGGCAGCGCGGACATTACCTGCGACATGCTGGTGCTCGGCGCCGGTCCCGGCGGCTACTCGGCCGCGTTCCGCAGCGCTGATCTGGGCATGAACACCGTGCTGGTCGAGCGCTACGGCACGCTCGGCGGGGTCTGCCTGAACGTCGGCTGCATCCCGTCCAAGGCGCTGCTGCACAACGCCGCCGTGATCGACGAGGCCAAGGCCCTGGCGGCCCACGGCATCCTGTTCGGCGAAGCCAAGATCGACCTCGACGGCCTGCGCCACTACAAGGACACCGTGGTCGGCAAGCTGACCGGCGGCCTGGCCGGCATGGCCAAGGCGCGCAAGGTGCAGGTCGTGCGCGGCGTCGGCACCTTCCTCGACCCGCACCACCTGGAGGTGCAGGAGACCGAAGGCGATGCCAAGCAGACCACCGGCAAGAAGACGGTGATCCGCTTCGAGAAGGCAGTGATCGCCGCTGGCAGCCAGGCGGTCAAGCTGCCGTTCATCCCCGAGGACCCGCGCATCGTCGACTCCACCGGCGCGCTGGAACTGCCGGAAGTGCCCAACAAGATGCTGGTCATCGGCGGTGGCATCATCGGGCTGGAAATGGCCACGGTGTACAGCACGCTGGGCGCCAACATCGACGTGGTGGAAATGCTCGATGGCCTGATGCAGGGCGCCGACCGCGACCTGGTCAAGGTCTGGGACAAGATGAACAAGCTGCGCTTCGGCAAGGTCATGCTCAAGACCAAGACCGTCGGCGTGGAAGCGAAGCCGGACGGCATCTACGTCAGGTTCGAAGGCGAGCAGGCGCCGGCCGAGCCGGAACGCTATGACCTGGTGCTGGTGTCGGTGGGCCGTGCACCCAACGGCAAGCGCATCGGCGCGGAGAAGGCGGGCGTGGCGGTAACGGATCGCGGCTTCATCGAGGTCGACAAGCAGATGCGCACCAACGTGCCGCATATCTTTGCCATCGGCGACATCATTGGCCAGCCCATGCTGGCGCACAAGGCTGTGCATGAGGCGCACGTGGCGGCCGAGGCCGCGCACGGCGAGAAGGCCTACTTCGATGCCAAGCAGATTCCGTCGGTGGCCTTCACCGACCCGGAAGTGGCCTGGGCGGGCCTGACCGAGGACCAGTGCAAGGAGCAGGGCATCAAGTACAGCAAGAGCGTGTTCCCGTGGGCTGCTTCCGGCCGCGCCATTGCCAATGGCCGCGACGAGGGTTTCACCAAGCTGATCTTCGACGAGGAAACGCATCGCATCATCGGCGGTGGCATCGTTGGCACCCATGCCGGCGACCTGATCAGCGAAGTCTGCCTGGCGGTCGAGATGGGCGCCGATGCGGTGGATATCGGCAAGACGATCCATCCGCACCCGACGCTGGGCGAATCCATCGGCATGGCTGCCGAGATCTACGAAGGCGTGTGCACCGACGTACCGCCGCCGCGCAAGCGTTAAGCACCAGACGTTAGCGATATCATTGGGGCCCGCCGCACGGCGGGCCTTTTTACGGTTGGATTTGCAATTAACCGCCAAGCTTTTTGCAGCGTACGCTTGCGGCTGCGCCGATCAAGGCCGGCTTGCAGAAGGCGAGCGCGCGTCGTGGTTTCCTTGTGTGGCGGGCAAAAAAATCCCGGCGCATGGCCGGGAATGAATCGATATTGGAATACATGGAAACCAGATACCGAGGAGACACAGTAGGAGGGCAGGGCGGCTCGATTGCCTTCCATGCTGCCTTCGTTGGCAAAATGCGCTGGCCAAGCCACGCGCGCTTTGCCAACGAACCGGCCGAAGCCGGTCCGTTTCCTGCCGTCGCGGATTAGGCGGCGGTGGTGGTCTTCTTGGTCGCGGTGCGAGCCGTGGCGCTGGCTTGCTGGGCGGCCTTGGTGGCGGCGCTGGCGGCTGCCTGGAAGTTGGTTTCAGCGATTTCAACAGCTTGCTTGGTGGCCTTCTGGACCGACTCGTAAGCGTTGTTGGCGGCGCTGATCGCGGACTTCACGATGGCAACGGTCGACTCGGAGCCGGCCGGGGCGTTCTTGGCGAGGTTCTCGACCAGGGTTTGCACCTTCTTCGAGTTCTCGGCCAGTTGGGCTTCGGCGACCTTGGTGAATTCAGCCTGGGTTTCCGAGGCGATTTCGTACACGTGGCGGCTATAGGCCAGGGCCTTTTCGGCAACGGGCTGGACCAGCGAGCTCTGGAGGGCCAGGAATTCCTGGGCATCCTTGGCCGAGAGGGCCTTCTTGGCGTTGTCCACGTTTTCAGCGAACGTGGCCTTGACCACTTGCAGGTTCAGCTCGACCAGCTTCTCAATGCCTTCGAAGGCTTTGGTGGTCAGGCCGACCAGGGTTTCGAGGTTGGCTTTTTGCGCTGCGGCGACTTGTTCCGGGGTGAAGCTCATGCTGGTCTCCAATGATGAAGTTCAAGGTCATGCAAAATTAGGCCGCCCAGATGTCAAAGCCATGACGAAGTAACGATTAAAGCCGTTTTTTCGTCAGCCAGCCCCAGGCGTTTGGGGGGTTATCGGCGCGCCTCACTTGCTCTGCAAAATCGATGGTGCGCCGCAACAATTCCAATTGTAGGGAAAAGAAAATCGGTGTCAAGGGCTTCTTGTGCATTGCACAAATAACTGTTGTTGAAGTCGGTACGGTGTCACATTTTGGCTGCGTAGCGTCGGCAGGTGCGCCACGGCACGCACCTGGAGGGGAGGAGGGAAGGCCGGGACGGCGCACCCTGGCGCCGGCACAGTGCTACCATCGCGGTCTGCCCGAATCGCTGCTGCCCAAGGGCGCAACCTACCGGCCGATGCACCGCGGCCCGGTTGCCGCGACCGGCCGCCGCCGGTCAGCCAGCCCGCCTACGTTTGCCCTCATGCTCGCTTTTTACGCCGATCATTTTGTTCTGCCCCTGCCCGAGGGCCACCGTTTCCCGATGCGCAAGTACAGCATGTTGAGGGAGACGGTCGAGCGCGACGTGCCAGGGCTGGCGCTGGTCGAGGCGCCGCGGGCCGGGGACGATGCCTTGCTGCTGGCGCACACGCCTGAATATGTCGCCAGCGTCTCTCGGGGCGAACTGGACCCGGCGCGCCAGCGCGAGATCGGCTTTCCGTGGTCGGACGCCATGGTCGAGCGGTCGCGGCGCTCCGCCGGTGCCACCATCGAGGCCTGCCGCGTCGCCCTGCGCGAGGGCATCTCGGTCAACCTGGCGGGCGGCACGCATCATGCCTATGCCGACAAGGGCGGCGGCTTCTGTGTCTTCAACGACGCGGCCATCGCCGCGCGCCAACTGCGCCGCGACGGCCAGGTGGAGCGCGTGGCCGTAGTCGACCTCGACGTGCACCAGGGCAACGGTACCGCCTCCATCCTGCGTGACGACCCCTTCGTCTTTACGCTGTCCCTGCATGGCGAGAAGAACTATCCCTTTCGCAAGGAGGCCAGCGATCTCGATGTGGGCCTGCCCGATGGCTGCGACGATGCGGCTTACGCCCAAGCGCTGCAGGGCGCACTCGATACGCTGTTCGCGCGTTTCGCTCCCGACCTCATCATTTACCTGGCAGGGGCCGATCCGCATGAGGGCGACCGGCTTGGGCGCCTGAAACTCACACTGGCCGGGCTGGCCCGGCGCGACCGGCTGGTGTTCGACGCGGCCCTGGCGCGCGGACTGCCCGTTGCCGTGGCGATGGCCGGCGGCTATGGCAACCAGATCGAGGACACCGTCGCGGTGCATGCGCAGACCATCGCACTCGCGGCCCAATATCACGATCGCTACGCCCGGCGCGAAAAGCCGGACGCCGCCGTGGCAGGCACGATCCTGTCCACCGGCAACAAGGAGATGGCACCGCGATGAGTGCAACCAGCCAGGCTCACGCGGCACGCGGCACCTTGTGGATGGCCGGCATGCCGTGGCTGTTCGTGGTGATCTGGAGCACCGGGT
Organism: Cupriavidus sp. CuC1; assembly: GCF_044627735.1. Lineage (NCBI taxonomy): Bacteria > Pseudomonadati > Pseudomonadota > Betaproteobacteria > Burkholderiales > Burkholderiaceae > Cupriavidus > Cupriavidus sp. CuC1. Next base: position 6,399 of record NZ_JBIUHC010000025.1, read on the forward strand.
TTATCGTGGCCAAGTACGGCATGCCGCACGCCGAGCCGATGACCTTCCTGTTCCTGCGCTTTGTCGGCGTGCTGGTGTTGATGGTGCCCTTCGTGCTCATGGCGCGCGTCCCGCTGCCGCAGCGCGCCGGGGCGACCGACTGGCGCATGGTCGGGCACATCGCGCTGGCAGGGCTGTTCCTGCAGGCGGGCTACCTTGGCGGCGTGTGGGCAGCGGTCAAGCTCGGCATGCCGGCGGGCGTCTCCGCCCTGATTGTCGGCATGCAGCCGATCCTGACCGCGCTGGCGGCTTCGCGCATGGGCGAGACCATCGGCAGGCGCCAGTGGCTGGGGTTGCTGCTTGGCATCGTCGGCGTGGGCCTGGTGGTGGCCAACAAGCTGTCGGCCAGCGGGTTGTCCGCGCCAAGCCTGCTGCTGGCGCTGGGCGCCTTGTTCTCGATCACCTTCGGCACGCTGTATCAGAAGCGCTATTGCCCGATATTCGACCTGCGCATGGGCTCGGTGATCCAGTTTGCCGCGGCGGCGCTGGCCTGCCTGCCGTTCATGTTCCTGACCGAAACCCGTCACGTCGAATGGAATGCCGAGATGGTCGGCGCGCTCGCCTGGTCCGTGGTCGCGCTGTCCATCGGCGCCATCTCGCTGCTGTTCCTGCTGATCCGCCAAGGCGCGGCCACCAAGGTATCCAGCCTGATGTATCTCACTCCGCCGACCACCGCCGCCATGGCGTGGCTGCTGTTCGGCGAGCGATTCCCGCCGCTGGCCGCGCTTGGCATGGCCCTGGCCGCAAGCGGTGTTGCACTGGTGATCCGCCGCTAATTTTCCCTGATTCCACTTTCGATGAACCCGACCGCCGATACCCGCAGCGCTTACTGTCATTTCCAGCCCATCACCACGCGCTGGATGGATAACGACGTCTATGGCCATGTCAACAACGTCATCTACTACAGTTATTTCGATACCGTGGTGAACACCTACCTGATTCGGGAGGGTGTGCTGGATATCGCGTCCGGCGACACCATCGGGCTGGTGATCGAGACACAATGCAATTATTTTGCCGCGCTGAGCTTTCCCGATACCGTGGTGGCCGGGCTGCGCGTGGCGCGGCTGGGCAATTCGAGCGTGCGCTACGAAGTGGGCTTGTTCCGCAACGACGAAGACGTGGCCGCGGCGCAGGGCCATTTTGTCCATGTCTACGTGGATCGGGCCACGCGCCGCCCGGTGCCGTTGCCGCCCGCGCTGCGCGACGCGCTGCAGGCCCTGGTGTGCGAGCCGGCGGGCGCCCACGCATGAGCCGGCCCGCGCAAAGGAGTTGAGAGCCATGGATTCGCAGCAGAAACGGGACACCACCCTGGTCGACCAAGCCATCATCACGCGCCGCTCGGTGCGCGCGTTTCTCGATACGCCGGTGCCGCGCGACGTGGTCAATGAGATCCTGGCGGTGGCCAGCCGGGCCCCGTCGGGCACCAACGCCCAGCCGTGGCGGGTCTATGTGCTGACGGGCGACGCCAAGGTGAAGCTGTCGGCCGAGGTGCTGGCCGCGTACGACGATCCGCAGCGCGACAGCAAATATCGCGAGGAGTATCCCTACTATCCGCGCGAGTGGGTGACGCCGTACATCGACCGCCGCCGCAAGGTGGGCTGGGACCTCTACAGCCTGCTGCAGATCAGCCGCGAGGACAAGGCGCGCATGCATGCGCAGCACTCGCGCAACTTCACCTTCTTTGGCGCGCCGGTGGGCATGATCTTCACCATCGACCGCATCCTGGAGCAGGGCAGCTGGCTCGACTACGGCATGTTCCTGCAGAGCATCATGGTGGCGGCGCGGGCTCGCGGGCTGGATACCTGCCCGCAGGCGGCGTTCACCCAGTTCCACGCGGTCATCGCCAATCACTTGCGCCTGCCGGAGGATGAAATGGTGGTCTGCGGCATGGCGCTGGGCCATGCCGACCCCGCCGCCATAGAGAATACCCTTAGTACGGAACGTGAACCGGTAAGCGGGTTCGCGCGTTTCTTATCTTAAGAAGTTGTCGGCGGCGGGGGCGCGCTTTGTGCTGTCGCCGCCTGTTGTCTGTTGGCCCGGGTCATCCCGACGGGCGGGCGAGAAAGATGAAACGCTGTGGAATTACCACAGTCGACGTCGGTCTTACTGCACGTGCGATGTGATGCGTGCCCCGCATTTTCCGTAATGTGGAATTGTTTGCAAATCGAACTTTAAAGAGGCTCCGTAAGTCTTTAATCTTGCTAACAATTTCTTTTTTTCCTAAACTGGCGCAATCCAAGTTGCGCGCTGAATGAATCATGTTCCGGTCTGATTCCCCCCTATTTTTGCGATTCTTCGGCTCTACCCCTCTTACTTCGGTTGCGGCCTCCGTGCTGTTGACCGTTTCCATGCTGGCCGCCCCTGTGGCCGATGCCGCGACGAAAACGTCGGACACCGCAAAAACCAGCAAAAAATCGGCAAAAGTCACCAAGTCCGAGAAAAAATCGGCAAGTTCTTCCTCTAAATCCGCAAAATCCAAGCAGGCCGCGACGAGCGGCAAGGCTGAGCGCGCCACGACGCGCAAGGTCGTGGTACTGAAAAACGGCAAGCGCACCGTGGTGGCGCAGCGCCAGGCGGCACCGGTTCGCGCGGCGTTCATTCCCGCCAAGCCCTCGCTGGGCGAGGCGCTCGGCCTGCGTGACACGGAGGACGCGCTCGCGCTGCGCTCCAGCGTGGCACTGGTGATGGACCAGAATTCCAACGAAGTGCTGTTCCAGAAGAACGCCGCCGCGGTGCTGCCGATCGCCTCGATCACCAAGCTGATGACCGCCCTGGTGGTGATGGACGCGCGCCAGCCGATGGATGAGGTGCTCACCATCACCGAGGAAGACCGCGACACCGAGAAGCACAGCAGTTCGCGCCTGCGCTTTGGCGCGCAGCTCACGCGCCAGGAGGCGCTGCTGCTGGCACTGATGTCCTCGGAGAATCGTGCGGCATCGGTGCTGGGCCGCAGCTACCCGGGCGGCCTGCCGGCCTTTGTGCAGGCCATGAACCGCAAGGCGCGCGAGCTCGGCATGAACGACAGCCATTTCGTCGATTCGAACGGCTTGTCGAGCAGCAATGTCTCGAGTGCGATGGACCTTGTGCGCATGGTCAATGCGGCGTACCGCAACCCCACCATCCGCGAGTTTTCGACGCAGACCGAGCATGAGGTCAATGTGCTTGGCCGCACCCAGCATTACGTCAGCACCAATCGCCTGGTTCGTGGCGGCAACTGGGAGATCGGCCTGCAAAAGACGGGCTTTATCTCCGAGGCTGGCCAGTGCCTGGTGATGCAGGCACGCGTGAATGGCCGCAATGTGGTGATGGTGTTCCTGGATTCCGTTGGCAAGCTGTCCCGCTTCGCCGATGCCAACCGCGTCAAGGACTGGCTGGAACACGTGCAGACGGGGCCGGGCCGCCCTTTTCCCACGTCCCCAAACCTGACGCAGGGGCTTGGCAGCCCAACCCCTCAGGCGATCCTGACCGCTCAGCAGCCTCGCGGCATCTGATGGGGGTGCCGGAGTGATCCGGTCTCCTGCTTGAAGTCATGAAAAACGCGCCGTCGCCGGCGCGTTTTTCTTTGCGGCGAGGGCGGTGCGCTTAGAGCAGCTTGCCCGGATTCATGATGCCGGCCGGATCCAGCAACTTCTTGATGCCTTGCATCATGCGCAGCTCCAGCGGGTCCTTGAGGCGCAGGAAATCATCGCGCTTGAGCTGGCCGATGCCATGCTCGGCGCTGATGCTGCCACCGTAGCGCGCCACCTCCTCCAGCACTGCGGCCGTCAGCGCCTTGCCATGCTGCGCCGTCCAGTCGTGCTGCACGCCCGCGGGTCGCGACAGGTTGTAGTGCAGGTTGCCGTCGCCGAAATGCCCGAAGATAAACGGACGGATGCTGGGGCTGATGGCCTTGAGGCGCGTCTCCATCGAGGCCATGAAGGCCGGGATCTGCTCGATCGGCAGTGACACATCGTGCTTCAGGTGCGGCCCGTCGGCGCGCTGCGCCTCGGAGATCTCCTCGCGCAGCTTCCACAGGCCCTGCAGCTGTGACAGCGAAGCCGAGACGGCGGCGTCCAGGCACAGCTCGCGCTCCAGCGCCTCGCCGATCACGCGCTCCAGCAGCACGTTGAGGGCGGCTTCGTCGGTGGTGTCGGCCAGTTCCACCAGCACATAGGCGGGATAGCGTTGGCCGAAGGGCTCCTGCACGCCTTGCGCGTGCTTGAGCACGAGGTCGACGCAATCGCCGGTGAAGAACTCGAAGGCTTGCAGGCGCGCGCCGCACTGTGCGAACAGCAGCTCGAATAGCTCCAGCGCTTGCAGCGGGGAAGCCACTGCCGCCAGTACCACCGAGCGCGCGTCGGTGCGCGGGAACAGGCGCAGCGCTGCGGCCGTGATGACGCCCAGCGTACCTTCGGAGCCGATCAGCAACTGCTTGAGGTCATAGCCGGTATTGTCCTTGCGCAAGGCGCGCAGCCCGTGAAAGATCTCCCCGTTGGGCAGCACGGCTTCCACGCCCAGAACAAGCTCGCGGGTCATGCCGTAGCGCACCACATTGACGCCGCCCGCGTTGGTCGCGAGATTGCCACCGATCTGGCAGGAGTCCTCGGCCGCCAGGCTGAGCGGCAGCAGGCGATGCGCCTCCTGCGCGGCGCGCCGCAGGTTGCCCAGGATGCAGCCCGCTTCGGCGACCAGCGTGTTGGCGATGGTGTCGATGGAGCGGATCGCATTCATGCGGTCCATGCTCAGCACCACGTTGGCGGGGCTGCTGTCCGGCGCGGCGCCGCCGCACAACCCGGTGTTGCCACCACGCGGCACCACCGGGACCGCGGCCTGCTGGCACAGGGCCAGGCAGCGCGCCACCTCGTCCACCGAGCGCGGGCGCACCACGGCCTGTGCATTGCCACGGTAAAGGCCGCGCCAGTCGGCGAGCCACGGCGCAACCTGGTCGGGCTCGGTGGCAACCACGTCGGGGCCGAGCGCTTCGATCAGGCGGGGCAGGAAATCTGAGTTTTGCATGGTGGGTCTATCCGGAGAAGCAATGCGGCTCAGGCCGCGGAATGAGAGGGGTCTTGGCCGCTGGCGACGGACTCGCCGCGCGCTGCCAGCTGCAGGCCCAGCCGCCCCGCGGCGCCGCGCAGGTGCGCCACCGCCGCAGCGCGCGCTTGTTCGGGGTCGCCGGCGCGGATCGCGTGGAAGATGGCCAGGTGTTCCTGATGGACCTGTTCGGACAGGCCATCCTGCTGGCGGGTATTGAGCCGCGCCACGTGCACGGCCTGGTGCAGTTGCAGGTTCAGGTACTGCAGCAGTTGCAGGTAGTACTTGTTGTGGGTGGCGGTGGCAATTGCCACATGGAAGGCGGTGTCCGCCTCGACGCTGCGGTGCGGGTCGTGCAATTGCGCCGCGAGCCGGTCCAGCAGCGCCTGCATGCCGGCGACATCCTGCGCGGTGCGCCGCAGTGCCGCGAGCGCGGCGGCGGCGCTTTCGAGATCGAGCCGCAGCTCGTAGATGCTGGCCAGCTCGTCGCGATCGATGCCGATCTCCTGCGGCAGCTGGAAGCCGGCGTTGCCCACGCGCGAGCGCACCGTGCTGCCCACGCCTTGGCGGCTTTCGACCAGGCCCTGGGAGCGCAGGTGCTCGGTCACCTCGCGGATGACGGCCGGGCTGACGCCATACTGCTCGGCAAGCTGTTTGCCCGTCGGCAGCCGGGCGCCGACGGGATAGGTGCCGCCGGCGATCTCGGCGCGCAACTGCTGGGTCACCTGTTCGGTGAGGGTAATGGCTTTGGTCCGCATGCCCAGCAGGATATAACTATTCAGGTTATCTGAAAACTAAGGGTATACGCTCGGTCTGCGATTGAGGCACTGCGCGGGGGAAAGGAAAGAGGGAGCGGGCGAAACAAAGATTCGGCGGGAAGGGCGCGTGGGCCCCCCGCGCCGCTCACCCCGCCGTGCTCAGGCTGCGACGTCGGCCGCGTAGCCCATGCCGCGCGAGATCTGCAGCGCGGTTTCCTTCAGGTTCTGCAGCCAGCTGTCCTGCAGGCGATCGGCCGGGGCCGAGAGCGACAATCCGGCCACCAGGCGGCGCGAGTCGTCGTAGATGCCGGCGGCGATGCAACGCACGCCGAGTTCCAGCTCTTCGTTGTCGCGCGCATAGCCGTTGGTGCGTACCCAGTTGAGCTCGCGCTCCAGCTTGATCAGGTCGGTGATCGAGGTGCGGGTGTGTCCCGCCAGCCCGGTGCGGGTGGCGTAGTTGCGCACCCGCGCCACTTCATCGGCCGCCAGGAACAGCTTGCCCACCGAGGTCAGGTGCAGCGGCGCGCGGCCGCCAATGGCGCGCACCACCTGCATGCCGGAGCGCTCGCTATAAGCGCGCTCGATGTAGACGATCTCATCCCCCTGGCGTACCGACAGGTTCACGGTCTGGCCCGTCACGCGGTGCAGCGCCCGCATCGGCGCCAGCGCCGCGTCGCGTACCGACAGCCGGGCCTTGACCAGGTTGCCGAGCTCCAGCAGCCGCATGCCAAGCCGGTAGCTGCCAGGATCGGAGCGGTCGACGAAGCGGCAGGCCACCATGTCGTTGAGGATGCGGTGCGCGGTGGAAGGGTGCAGGCCGGTGGTCAGCGACAGTTCCTTGAGGCTGACCGGATCAGCATGCTGGGCGAGCGCATCCAGCAAGGTCATCATGCGTTCGATGACCTGGATGGATGTCTTGCCGGGGGCTTTGTCTGCTTCTGCCATGGGGAAATGTTGCCGTGCGGCAAATTAAGCGGTTGCCTGATTCTATCTCGCATTGTGAAAATTTCAATAGGTGAAATGCCATTACCGAAAGAATCTTCGGATGATGCCGATGGCGAATGTGGCGAAAAATGCATGTAAAAATGCGGCGAATTCACCCCAGCCGTGAACGCTTTTGTATGCTGGCCGGTGCGCAAGGGCGCATAATTGCGGGGTTTCGGGGTCTGGAAAAGGGAAACAATGCGAGTTGGTCTGTTCGCCACCTGCCTGGTGGACCTCATGCGTCCGGAAATCGGCTTCTCGGTGCTCAAGTTGCTGGAGAAGGCTGGCTTTGAGGTGATGGTGCCCGAGGCCCAGACCTGTTGCGGGCAACCGGCCTACAACTCGGGCGAGCGCACGGCATCGCGCGACCTGGCGGAGAAATTCCTACGCGAGTTCGAGATGTTCGACTACGTGGTGATTCCGTCCGGATCCTGCGGTGGCATGGTGCTGCATCACTATGCGGATCTGCTCGGCGACGATCCCGAGTTGAATGGCCGCTATGAAGGCCTGCGCTCGCGTGTGTTCGAGCTGACCGATTTCCTGGTCAACGTGGCCAAGCTGGACGAGTTCGACTCAAGGTTCGCGGGCCGCATTACCTACCATGACTCTTGCTCCGGCTTGCGTGAACTGGGCGTCAAGAGCCAGCCGCGCGCCCTCCTGGCGCAATTGCCTGGCGTGCAATTGAGCGAGATGAAGGACTGCGAGGCTTGCTGCGGATTCGGTGGCACCTTCTCGGTCAAATACGGCAATATCTCCACGGCCATCGTCGATGAGAAGTGCGCCAACATCAAGGCCAGTAGTGCTGATGCCGTGGTGCTGGGCGATCTCGGCTGCATGCTCAATATCGAAGGGCGCTTGCGCAGGACCGGCGACACGCGCACGCAGGTGCTGCATATCGCGCAAGTGCTTGCCGGCGATGCCTGATCCCGGCCAGCCGAAAAACAACCCTTAGCGAGATCCCCGCTATGCAAGTTCGCAGCATGGAGTTCAAGGCGCGCGCGGGCCAGAAGCTGGCCGACCAGCGCCTGCAGCAGAACCTCAAGAAGCTCTCCACCAAGTTCGTCACGGCGCGCGCCGACGCCATCCGCGACATCGATTTCGATGCCACCCGCGAGGCGCTCAAGGAGCGCCGCGACCGCGCGCTGCAAAACCTCGACGTCTGGCTCGCCACCTTCGAGGAAAACGCCACGCGCCGCGGCGCCACCGTGCTGTTCGCCGAGACCACGGCCGATGCCGCGCGGCTGGTGGCGGAGATCGCGCGCAAGCATGGCGTCAAGAAGGTCATCAAGAGCAAGTCGATGGTGACCGAGGAAATGCGCCTGAACCAGGTGCTGGGCGAGATGGGCGTGCAGAGCATCGAGACGGATCTGGGTGAATACATCCTGCAGATCAACGATGCCGAGCCGCCGTCGCACATCATTGCCCCGGTGGTGCACAAGGACAAGGAGGAGATCGCCGACCTGTTCGCCCGCGTGCACCACAAACCGCGCCTGACCGATATCCCCGCGATGACGCGCGAGGCGCGCGAAGTGCTGCGCCCGGAATTCCTGTCCGCCGACATGGGCGTGACCGGCGGCAACTTCATCATTGCCGAGACTGGCTCGGTGGCGGTGGTGACCAATGAGGGCAACGAGGGCATGTGCACCGTGATGCCACGCGTGCATGTGGCGGTGACCGGCATCGAAAAGGTGTTGCCCACACTGGAAGACCTGGCAACCGTGATGCGGCTGCTGCCGCGCTCGGCCACCGGCCAGGCCATCTCGAATTACTTCTCGCTGCTGACCGGCCCGCGCGCCGAGGGCGAGCGCGATGGCCCCGAGCATATGTATTTCGTGCTGGTCGATGGCGGGCGCAGCGGCCTGATCGGCGGAGACTTCCAGGACATGCTGCGCTGCATCCGCTGTGGTGCCTGCATGAACCATTGCCCCGTGTACCAGAAGATCGGCGGCCACGCCTACGGCTGGGTCTACCCGGGCCCGATGGGCAGCGTGCTGACGCCGAGCTACGTGGGCCTGGCCAATGCGCTGGACTTGCCGCAGGCCGCCACGCTGTGCGGAGAATGCAACCGCGTGTGCCCGGCGTCGATCCCGCTGTCGGACCTGCTGCGCAAGCTGCGCGAGAAGCAGATGGAACGCGGCCTGCGTCCCTGGCAGGAGCGGCTTGGGCTGCAAGTGTGGGGCTACGTGGCGCGCCGGCCGGGGCTGTACGCCTTCGCGACCCGCATCGGCGCGCGCTTGCTCTCGCGCATGGGCGGCAGCAGCAAGCTGATTGCCAGCCTGCCGATGGCCGGCCGCGGCTGGACCGAAACCCGCGACCTGCCGGCACCGAGCGGACGCACGTTCCGTGAGCTTTACAAAGAAAGGAGGGCCCGTTGATGGCTACGACGACAAGCAATGCGCCGGCGCTGGCAACCATGCGCGCCGCGCTCGAACAACATATCGGCGGCCAGCTCGCAGCCGATGGCCTGGTGCGCAGCTGGCGCGAGGCCGCCCCCGGCCTGGTGCTGCCGCCGATGTTCGGGCAGGCGATGGAAGAGCTGCTGCGCCGGCTGGAGATGGCGGCGGTATTCGCGCAGGACAGCTGCTCGTTCTCGAGCACGGCCGTTACCGACCAGCTCAAGCGCTGGCTGGACAAGGCGGCCACTGCCTGAGCGCTGCCACGCAAACGCCCACCCCAATGTAAAAGGCCCCCGCTGATGAGCGGGGGCCTTTTTGCACGGACGTGGCTATGCGAGTGGCTCAGCCCAGCAGCAGGGCGTCATCATCCAGTTGCTCATGGCGCGTTTGCTCGAACATGCGCAGCAGGTCCGGCACGTCCAGCCCCGCGCGCTGCTCTCCCGATACGTCCAGCACAACCTGGCCCTGGTGCAGCATCACCGTGCGCTGCCCGTAGTCCAGCGCCTGGCGCATGCTGTGCGTGACCATCATCGTGGTGAGCTTGGCGTCTGCCACGATCTTGGCGGTCAGTTCCAGCACGAAGGCAGCCGTCTTCGGGTCGAGCGCGGCGGTGTGCTCGTCCAGCAGCAGGATGCGCGAGGGCTGCAGCGAGGCCATCAGCAGGCTCACGGCCTGGCGCTGCCCGCCAGAGAGCAGGCCGATACGATCGGTCAGGCGGTTTTCCAGGCCGAGGTTGAGCAGCCGCAGCTTGTCGCGGAACAGCTCGCGCGAGGGCTTGTTCAGCGCCGCGCGAAAGCCCCGGCGGCTGCCGCGCGCCATGGCCAGCGCCATGTTTTCCTCAATCGTCAGCGCCTCGCAGGTGCCCGCCATCGGGTCCTGGAAGACGCGCGCCACCAGCGGGGCGCGGTCCCAGGCCGGCTTGCGCGTGACGTCGACGTCGTCGATCGTGATGCGGCCGGTGTCCACCATCTGGTCGCCGCTGATGGCATTGAGGAAGGTGGATTTACCGGCGCCGTTGGAGCCGATCACGGCAACGAACTGGCCCGTCGGGATATCCAGGCTGAGGCCGCGCAGCGCGCGCGTCTCGATCGGGGTGCCGGGATTGAAGGTGAGTTTCAGGTCTTGTGCGCGCAGCATCTCAGGCACCTCCGTTCTTGCGGCCGAACAGCTTCTTGCGGGTTCCCGGCAGCACCAGGGCGCCGGTCACCAGCACGGCGGTGACCAGGTTCAGGTCTTGCGCCTTGAGGCCGATGAACTCGCTGTTGAGCGCCAGTGCAATGAAGAAGCGGTAGAGGATGGCGCCCAGCACCACGGCCAGCGTGGTGTACACCAGCCGGCGGGCCGGCAGGATGCTCTCGCCGATGATCACCGCGGCCAGGCCGATCACGATGGTGCCGATGCCCATGGAGATATCGGAGCCGCCCTGGGTCTGCGCGAACAATGCGCCCGCAAGCGCTACCAGGCCGTTGGACAGTGCCATGCCGGCCAGCGTGGCGCGGCCGGTGGCGATGCCCTGGGAGCGCGCCATGCGTGGGTTGGCGCCAGTGGCGCGCATGGCCAGGCCGAGCTGCGAGGAGAAGAACCAGTCCAGGCCGAGCTTGGCCACGACCACCACGATCAGCAGCAGCGCGGGGCGCAGCAGGTAGTCGGGCAGCCAGTCGGGCTGCAGGATGGTGAAGATGGTGGACTCGGTGATCAGCGGCACATTGGGCTTGCCCATGATGCGCAGGTTGACCGAGTACAGCGCGATCATCATCAGGATACTGGCCAGCAGATCCATGATCTTGAGGCGCACATTGAGCCAGCCGGTGATGAAACCGGCAAAGGCGCCCGCCACGATCGCCAGCGCGGTGGCGACGAAGGGGTCCTGGCCGGAAGCGATCAGCGTGGCCGCCACAGCGCCGCCCAGCGGGAAGCTGCCGTCGACGGTGAGATCGGGAAAGTTGAGGATGCGGAAGGAGATCAGCACCCCCAGGGCGACGAGGCTGAAGATCAGGCCGATCTCCAGGGCGCCCATAAGGGAAAAGAGGGACATGGGGGAAATCCAGTTGCTTGTGTCCGGCACGGGAGGCCGAATCAGAAACGCCTGGCGCGCTGCCCGGGTCGGGCGGCGCGGCGCAGGCGTTCCGGGGGCGGGCCCGGATAGAGCCATAGAGCCGCCTGCGCGCGAACGCGCAGGGTCAGCGTGCCGCCATTACTTGATGACGGTCTTCGCTTCCTTGACCAGCTCGGGCGAGAGCGTCACGCCTTGCTTCTCGGCCGCGCTGGTGTTCACGAACAGCTCCAGCTTGTCGCTGGTCTCGGACGCGATCGCGCCGGGCTTCTCGCCCTTCAGGATACGCACTACCACCTTGCCGGTCTGGTGGCCGAGGTCGCCGTAGTTGATGCCCAGCGCTGCAATGGCGCCGCGCTTCACGCTATCGGTATCGGAAGCCACCAGCGGGATCTTCGACTCGTTGGCCACCTTGACCAGCGCTTCATACGCCGACACCACGTTGTTGTCGGTGTTGGTGTAGATCACGTCGACCTTGCCGATCAGGCTCTTGGCGGCGGCGCCGATGTCGACCGTGCGCGGTGCGGCGGCTTCCTTCAGCGTCATGCCTTCCTTGGCCAGCAGCGTCTTCAGTTCCTTGACCACCACCACCGAGTTGGCTTCACCCGGGTTGTAGACCATGCCGACGGTCTTGGCCTTGGGCACGACGCGCTTGATCAGGGCAACCTGGCGGTCCAGCGGCAGCTTGTCGGAGACGCCGGTCACGTTGGTGCCGGTTGCGCTCCAGCTCTTGACCAGCTGGGCGGCGACCGGGTCGGTCACGCCGGAATACACCACCGGCACCGACTTGGTGGCGGCCACCACGGCCTGGGCCGACGGCGTGGCGATGGCCACGATTACATTGGGCTGGTCGCCGACGAACTTGCGGGCGATCTGCGCGGCCGTGCCGGTATTGCCCTGCGCGCTCTGGTATTCCCACTTCAGGTTCTTGTCGGCGTCAAAGCCGGCGGTCTTCAGCTCGTCGCGCACGCCATCGCGGATGGCGTCCAGCGCGGGGTGGTCGACGATCGAGAGCACCTTGACGGTCTGGGCCTGCACGGCGCCGCCGTACAGCAGCGCGAGGGCGATGGCGCTGCCGAGGATGGTCTTGGTCGATGTCTTGAGACACTTCATAGTATTTAATCTCCCCCGGATATGGGTTCTGGGTGATGGGCCACGTTTCGTTCTCGATAAGAACTGGTCCGCCGTCCTGCCCGGCGGCGCGCCGCGCCGGCCGGTCGGTCCGTTGCGTGGGCGATACACCAGGCGGCAGGCTGGAGGACGCTCTTGTACAGCGGATACGACGGCGATAAGCCTGCGAGGATACCATTTTCGAGGCGAAATTTGCCCTGTCTTGCCCTGTTCTAGTGCCTCAGTGGGGGCAAACGGCAAGCCCGGAGCACGCTGTGGGCGGCTCCGGACGGTGCACCTGGCAGGTGCCTGGAACGCGGAAACGTTACTGCGCGGGGTTGTGGATTTCGGCGTGGATGCGGGCAACGGCTGCGGTCGCCGCCTCGGGCAGCGGCGTTTGCCATGCATCGATGTTCTCGCGCAATTGTTCCAGCGAGGTGGCGCCGATGATGGTGCTCGCGGCGAACCAGCGCGAGTAGCTCCAGGCCAGCGCCAGCGTAGCCGGGGAGAGGCCATGCTCGCGCGCCAGCGTCACATAGCGGGCGGCCGCGGCCAGGCTCTCCGGGCGCAGGTAGCGCGGGCTCCAGTCGGGCGGGAAGCGCGTCAGGCGGCCCTTGGCTTGCGCGTTGAACACCGGGTGGGCGAGGTCGCCACCGAGGTACTTGCCGGTGAGCTGGCCAAAGGCCAGCGGGCTGTAGACCAGCAGGCTTGTGTCGGTGCGGAAGCAGGCCTCGTCCAGGCCCTGCTCGAAGCTGCGGTTGAGCAGGTTGTACGGGTTCTGGATGGTGGCGATGCGCGGCAGGCCGTGCAGCTCCGCCTGCTTGACGAACTCGGTCACGCCCCACGGCGTTTCGTTGGATACGCCGACATAGCGGATCTTGCCTGCGCGCACCAGTTCGCCCATGGCTTCGAGCTGCGCCTGGATGGAGGCGCACTCGCGCTCATTGGCCGGATCGAACTGCTTCTGCCCGAAGATGGGCGCGTTGCGAGCGGGCCAGTGGATCTGGTACAGGTCGATGTAATCGGTCTGCAAGCGGGACAGCGAAGCGTCCACCGCCGTGCGGATGCTGTCCGGGGTCAGGTCGCCGCCATTGCGGATCCACGGCATGCGCGCCGGGCCGGCCACCTTGGTGGCCAGCACGATGCGCTCACGCTGCTGGCGCTTGAGCCAGGTGCCGACAATGCGCTCGGTGCTGCCATAGGTTTCGGCACGCGGCTTGACCGGATACATCTCGGCGGTGTCGATGAAGTTGATGCCGCGCGACACCGCGTAGTCGAGCTGGCTATGGCCTTCGGCTTCGGTGTTCTGCTCGCCGAAGGTCATGGTGCCGAGGCAGATGCGCGAGACCTGCAGGTCGCTGCGGCCAAGACGGGTGGTTTCCATGGCTATCCTTGTGAGGCTGGTGTGATAAGGCGCGAAAACGGGTTCGGTTCGGAACCGTCAGGCGCGCAGCGCAGCAGCGCATTCCTTGACCAGCACCGGGCCGCGGTAGATCAGCCCGCTGTACACCTGAACCAGCTGCGCGCCGGCCGCGATCTTGGCTTGCGCATCGGCGCCGCTGAAGATGCCGCCGACGCCCACGATGGGCACCGCGTCCCCAACCACCGCGCGCAGGCTCTTGACCACGCGCGTGGACGACTCGAACACCGGCCGGCCCGACAGGCCGCCGGCTTCCTCGCCATGCGGCAGGCCCTTGACCGCGTCGCGGGCAATGGTGGTGTTGGTGGCGATCACGCCGTCGATGCGGTGGCGGACCAGCGCGTCACCGATATTGCCGATCTGGTCGGCATCGAGATCCGGCGCGATCTTGAGCGCGAGCGGCACGTAGCGCTTGTACTTGTCGGCCAGGCGCTGCTGCGCATCCTTGAGCGTGGAGAGCAGGTGGTCGAGCTCGCTGGCGCCCTGCAGCTGGCGCAGGTTCTTGGTGTTCGGCGACGAGATATTCACGGTGACGTAGCTGGCGTGCGGGTAGACCCGTTCCAGGCAGTGCAGGTAATCATCCACCGCGCGCTCGATCGGCGTATCGGCGTTCTTGCCGATATTCAGGCCCAGCACGCCGCCTTCGGCTTTCCAGCGCGACGCGTTCACATTGGCGACAAAGGCATCCACGCCGCCGTTGTTGAAGCCCATGCGGTTGATCAGCGCATCCGCCTGCGGCAGGCGGAACATGCGCGGACGCGGGTTGCCCGCCTGCGGGCGCGGCGTCACGGTGCCCACCTCGATAAAACCGAAGCCGAAGGCGGCCAGCCCGTCGATGTACGCGCCATCCTTGTCGAGCCCGGCGGCCAGGCCAACCGGGTTGGGGAAGCGCACGCCCATCACCGTGCGCGGGTCGTCGGCGATGGTATTGCCGATGCAGCCCGCCAGCCCCATGCGCTTGGCGCGGAGCAGGTTGTTGAGGGTGAAATGGTGAGCGTCCTCCGCATCCATCGAGAACAGGGCGGGGCGAAACAGGGGGTAGAGCGCGTTCAGCACAGGGAATCAGCTTGGAAGTCGGGACCAAGGCGGCATTGTAACGGTTGGGCCGGATCGGGTATGGCGCCGCTGGCGCGGGCATGACTTGCGCAGGCTGTCCGCTACTCCGCTACAGGCTGTTTTCCGGGGCTTGCTCGCCGGGCTGCGGCGGAATGACGGGCACGGCGGTGGGCGATGCCACGGTGGGCGCCGCATCCCGGAGCGACGCCGGCGCCGCGTCGAACGCGCGCCACTGATTCGCCGTCAGCACTTGCAGCGGCCGGTAGCGTGCCTTGTAGGCCATCTTGCGGCTATCGGCGATCCAGTAGCCCAGGTACAGGTGCGGCAAGGCGAGCTCGCGGGCCTGCTGGATCTGCCACAGGATGTTGTAGGTGCCGTAGCTGGCGTGCACCTCCAGCGGATCGTAGAAGGTGTAGACCGAGGACAAGCCATCGTCGAGCACGTCGATCATGCTGACCATGCGCAGCCGGCCGGCCTCGGGCGAGCCCGGCGGCTCGCGGAATTCGACCAGCCGCGAGTTGACCCGGCTTTGCAGCAGGAATTGCTCGTACTGGTCGCGGCTGTCCTGGTCCATGCCGCCGCCGGCGTGGCGCATTGACTGGTACAGCAGGTAGAGCGCATAGTGCTCTTCGACGTAGGTCAGCGGCGCCACCAGGGCCTGCAGTTTGCCGTGCTGGCGCCAGGCCCGGCGCTGGCTGCGGTCCGGGCGGAACTGGTCCACCACCACGCGGCATGGCGTGCAGGCGTGGCATTCATCGCAATAGGGACGGTAGGTAAAGATGCCGCTGCGCCGGAAGCCCGCGCGCACCAGCCGCGAATAGACATCGGCGTTGATCAGGTGGGCGGGCGTGGCCACCTGCGAGCGCGCCATGCGGCCATCGAGGTAGCTGCAAGCATAGGGTGCCGTAGCGTAGAACTGCAGCGCGGAAAGGGGTAGTTCCTTTAGCTTGCTCATGTGTCTGCAACGGCCAGGGATGAAACAGCAACGCGGGAAAGCCGATGGCGCGGCGACCTGACCTTGCGGCGAGTGGACGACGTCGTGTGCCTTATGGCTGCGCCTGCGTCCATCTCTCCAGCACCGTCTTGTCAAAACCCCACGGCACGATATCCGGCTGGCGGGTGGCAATGCGGATATGGGCCGCGAACTCCGCACGCGGGATGGGACTCGCGCCGAGCGAAGCCAGGTGATCGGTTTCCTGCTGGCAGTCTATCATCGCCACGCCGTGGTTGCCGAGGAACGCGCACAGCGCGGCCAGGGCGATCTTGGAGGCATCGGTGCGCCGCGCGAACATCGATTCGCCGTAGAACATCCGCCCGAGCGCCACGCCATACAGGCCGCCCGCGCGCTCGCCCTGGTACCAGGCCTCCACGCAATGGGCCAGGCCGTTACGGTGCAACGCACCATAGGCGGCGATGATGTCCTCTGTGATCCAGGTACCATGCTGGCCATCGCGCGGGGTTTCGGCGCAGGCCTGCATCACGGCGATAAAGTCGTCGTCGACGCGGATTTCCCAGTCCGGGTCGCGCAGTACGCGCTTGAGGGTCTTGCGAAAGGTGCTGGAAACGCGCAGCGCCTGCGGCGGCAGCACCATGCGGGGGTCGGTGCTCCACCACAGCACCGGCTGGCCTTCGGCATACCAGGGAAAGATGCCCTGCCGGTAAGCCAGCAACAGGCGCTGGGCCGACAACTCGCGGCTGGCCGCAAGCAGGCCGGGCGCGTCGGAGCCCGGGCCGAGCGCACGCTCGACCGGCGGGAACGGATCATGCGGATCCAGCCAGGTGATCATGCAGGGAGTGCGGGCAACGCGCCCGTGTTCAGGGTTCGACCGTGGCCCGGGTGGTCAGCGGGCGCATCGGCTTGTCGATATCCAGGCTGTGCAGGCGGAAGGTGCCGTCGGCCAGCCGTCCCGCCGCGCGATCCGCGAAGAAACAGCGCAGCGAATGGATCACGGTGGGGAAGGCCAGTTCATCCCAGGGCACATCGGCTTCCTCGACCAGCTTCACCTCCAGGCTTTCCTCGCCCGCGGAGATGTCCAGGTCCTCCAGTGTCGCCAGGTAGAACATATGCACCTGATGCACATGCGGCACATTCAGGATGGAGAACAACTCGCCAACCTGCACCCGTGCCCCGGCTTCCTCCAGCGTCTCGCGAGCGGCGCCCTGCGCGGTGGTCTCACCGATTTCCATGAAGCCAGCCGGCAGCGTCCAGAAGCCGTAGCGCGGCTCGATGGCGCGCTTGCACAGCAGGACCTTGTCCTCCCACACGGGAATGGTGCCGACCACATTGCGCGGGTTGACGTAGTGGATGGTGCTGCAGTTGTCGCACACTGAGCGCAGGCGCGAGTCGCCTTCAGGGATGCGCAGCACGACCGCATGGCCGCAGTTCGAGCAGAATTTCATGAGGGGCGTCCGGGAGGAATGGCGAAAGTGTATCACCGCCGATGGGGGCTGCCGGGGGTGCGATGCTAGTTTGGGGAAGGTCTGCGTGCGCAGTCGCGCCTATGTAGAGAGCTGGGCGCACAAAACAAAAAACGCCCGTGCAGGGCGTTGTTGTGCGTTGTGGTTTTGCGCTCGACAGCCGATGGCATTGTCATGCATGGCTTTGGTTGCGGGGGCAGGACTTGAACCTGCGACCTTCGGGTTATGAGCCCGACGAGCTGCCAACTGCTCCACCCCGCGTCCGTCGAAGAAAAAGATTATAAGGTAAATCCTGTCGCAGTGCAACAGCCAATTGCGCCAGAAAGGTAAAGGGCGCAAGAACTCGCCCCGATAAGGAGCGCGGCCGCAATGGCGCGCCGGCAGTCAGGCCTGGCCGGGGCTGACCTTGCTGCGCTGCCAGGTGCTGGCGGCAAACTGGTAACTGTCCCGCTGCAGCAGGTCGTCGCGTTGCCAGATGACGCGGTCCGGCCGTACGGTCAGCATCCAGGTGGTGGTGATGCGTGGTTGCGGTTCAGCGAAGGCGCGCGGGCTCAGCAGTGCGGCGCAAGCACCGTGCTCCGGGTCGCGTACCGAGGTGTAGCGGATCATGCCGAGGCCGGCTTCCCGGGCCGTGCGGGCCAGGGCCTGGCAGGCGTCATAGTGATCGGGATCGGTCCACTTCGCTGCGTCTTCGGCAAAGGGCGGGGCGTCGAGCGCGATGCCGTCAGTGCGCACGCTGACCTGGAACAGGGTGTGGGGCCGGGCGTCGATGCGCGGCAGCGCCGGGCTGTCGAGCAGGAAGCGCCAGCGCCAGTAGCCAAGCTCCGCGCAGGCGGTGCGGATGTCGTCCGCGCCGTAGAACACGCCAGAATCCTGCTCGGCGCGAAAGCGCGAGCCCCAGGGCGAGGGCGGGTAGCGAAAGGGTGTGAACAGAAGATAGTGGAGGTGGCGTGCGTCGGCGGGCACCGCGGGCTTGCCGGCGTCCAGCACGGCTTCCAGCACGGCTTGCTCCTCCAGGCTGTCGACCAGCGGCATGGTAGATACCACATGCTGGGCCTCTACCGCGCGCCAGAGCGTGAGCGCAAACGGCTTGCGCTCAGACGCGACCGCGGGTGGCATCCAGATAGTGAACGACACGTACCAGGCCCTCGGTTGTGCGGATCAGGTCGAGCGGCTTGCCGCCCAACGCCAGGTTTTCGTTGGCCAGCCAGAGGCGGGCCTGGTCGCTGTGGCCGAGGATGGCGTCGAGCGAGCGGAACAGGCGCACGAACAGCACGCCGAACTCCCATTCCTTGCGATGCGCATCGAGCACATAGCCCCCGGAAGCCATTCGGGACACGGAGGCGGTGCTGATGCCCAGCACGTTGGCCACGCCTGCCTGGCTGATGCCAAGGAAGCCGGCCGCACGCATGACCGCCTTGGTGAGGGTGGTGCCGGGGTCCGGACTGCCGGCAGGAAGATGCTCGGGGACTTGCCTGGGTTGCATCGCCTCGCTCCTGTTTCTTCAGAAACATTATAGGCGGTTCGTTTCGTAAGGGAAGCAGTAAAACGCCACCACTATCTGCATGGTTTGGTGGCCTCGCCCACTGCAGAATGCTCGCCTGTCCTGTATATGACTTTTCTGCGGCGCACTGAGTTGCGAGGGTGCCGGGAGCGCTGGAGCAGGCCCGCGGCCGGATCAGTACGTCTCGATATGCAGCCGTCCCTCCGTCTTCATGGTGGCTTCCAGTTCACTCCAGGCCAGGCCGGCGCTGGCGCAGACTTCCCCGAACGCAGCCAGCACGCCGTCTTCCATCCCCTTGAGGCCGCAGATATAGACATGGCCGTGCGGGTCGTTCAGCAGCCCCGCCACGCGGGCGCCGGCTTCGCGGATGGCGTCCTGCACATAACGCCGGGGCTGGCCGGGATCGCGCGAGAAGGCGAGATGGATATCGAGGAAGCTCGGCGGCAGTTTCATCAACGGCCCGAAGTAGGGCAGTTCCCGCGCATTGCGCGCGCCGAAGAACAGCATGCGCTGCCCGTCGAACTGCTCGAGGTTGCGCCGCATGTGCTCCGTCATGGCGCGCATCGGGGCCGAGCCGGTACCGGTGCAGATCATCATCACGCTGGCTTCGCGGTGGTTCGGCATCAGGAAGGTGGTGCCGAACGGGCCGACCACGCGCACTTCGTCGCCGCGCGCGAGGTCGCACAGGAAGTTGGATGCCACGCCGCGCACCGGCTGCCCTTCATGATCCTGCTCGACGCGCTTCACCGTCAGCGCCAGGTTGTTGTAGCCCGGCCGTTCGCCGTCGCGCGGGCTGGCGATCGAATACATGCGGATGTAGTGCGGCTTGCCGGTGGCGTCGGTGCCGGGCGGCACGATGCCGATGGCCTGACCTTCCAGCACCGGGAAAAAGTGCTGACCGAAATCCAGCACGATGTGATGCACATCGCTCGATGCGTCGTTTGCGGTCAGGCGGTAGTTGCCGGCCACGGTGGCGGTGACGGGGGCGCGCACGCCGTGCAGGTTGACGGACGGATGCGCCGCCGACCACGGCGCCTTGGGCGAGGTATGCCGGCTGGTTTCCACTTGCTGGGTTTGCGGCTCCTGCCCGGTTTCCGGGGAAGCCGGATCCGGCGCGCTCTCGAACCCGGTGTCCGCGGCCAAGGGCAGGCTGGCGGGGAGTTCGTCCCACAGCAACTGCGCCTCGATCGGATACGCCTCGCTTTTCAGCATCGTGCGCCAGTTGTCGATCGCGCCGGTGGGGCACGGCCCCAGGCAGGCGCCGCAGCCGTTGCACACGTCGGCCCTGACCACGTAGTTGCGATCGTCATGGGTGATCGCGTCGATCGGGCAGGTGTCTTCGCAGGTATTGCAGCGGATGCAGATCTCGGGGTCGATCAGGTGCTGCTTGATGATGTCGGGGGCGCCCATCTCTTTGGTCTCCTTGGCGCGCGGCCGGTCTGGCGCCGGCGCTGCGCCGCATGTTGCCTGTGGGTCAGTCAGGGTGAGTTGCAGAGTGAGTTGCAGGGTCAGTTGAAGCGCACGTACTCGAAATCCATCGGCTGGCGGTTGACGCCGACCATCGGCGGCGCGATCCAGTTGGCGTACTTGCCGGGCTCGGTGACCCGGCCCATCAGCGACGCCACGAAGGCGCGGTCTTCGTCCGTCGCCAGCCAGTTGCGCTCGCCCGCCTGCCATTGCGCTTCGGTGAGAAGCTCGCCCGTCGGCGAGACATGGACGTTGGCCAGGCTGCCGATCTTGCGGTTGAACGCCTTGTGCGGCACCGTCATGCGGAATGCGATGCCGTGCTTTTCGATCACCTTGTTCCAGCGCGCCACGCCGCCGAGCGTGTCCTTGACGTAGTCGTCGCGCAGCACCTCGTTGAGCGCGTTGAGCATGGGCACCTCGCGCTCGCCCAGGCGGCCGTCGGTGACGTCGAGGATGCGGTACACGTCGCCCTTGAGCACGTGATCGTCGTCGCGCTTGCCTTCCTCGAAGCGGCCCTTGAGCCCGGCGCTGTAGAAGGTAGCGGCATTGGACGACTGGTCGGCACCGAACAGGTCGATGGTCACGCTGTAGTGGAAGTTGAGGTAGCGCTGGATGGTCTCGAGGTCGATCACGCCGGCGGCGCGCACGTCCGCGGGATCCTGGATATCGCGTTCGCGCATCACTTCGCAGGTGCGCTGGATCACGCGGGAGATGCCGGATTCTCCCACGAACATATGATGGGCTTCTTCGGTCAGCATGAAGCGCGTGGTGCGCGCCAGCGGGTCGAAGCTGGATTCGGCCAGCGCGCAGAGCTGGAACTTGCCGTCGCGATCGGTGAAGTGGGTGAACATGAAGAAGGCCAGCCAGTCGGGCGTGCGCTCGTTGAAGGCGCCCAGGATGCGCGGGTTGTCCTCGTCGCCGGAGCGCCGTCCCAGCAGCGCCTCGGCCTCTTCCCGCCCGTCGCGCCCGAAATGGCGATGCAACAGGTACACCATGGCCCACAGGTGGCGGCCTTCTTCCACGTTGACCTGGAACAGGTTGCGCAAGTCGTAGAGCGAGGGGCAGGTCATGCCCAGGTGGCGTTGCTGCTCGACCGAGGCCGGCTCGGTATCGCCCTGGGTGACGATGATGCGGCGCAGGTTGGCGCGATGCTCGCCCGGTACTTCCTGCCAGGCCGCCTCGCCCTTGTGCTCGCCGAAATGGATGCGGCGCGCCGGGTCGGCGGGCTGGAGGAAGATGCCCCAGCGATAGTCCGGCATCTTGACGTGGTCGAAGTGCGCCCAGCCGGAAGGATCGACAGATACTGCCGTGCGCAGGTAGACATCGTGCTGGTGCGAGCCTTCGGGCCCCATGTCGCGCCACCAGTCGAGAAAGGCGGGCTGCCAGTGTTCGAGCGCGCGCTGCAGCGCGCGGTCGTCGGACAGGTTGACGTTGTTCGGGATCTTCTGGCTGTAGTCGATGCTCACTGGGTGTCTCCTTGTCTTGTTTTTTTTGTTGCGTGGACGGCTGGATGGCTGGGTGGATGGGCTCAGACGCGGTCCCAGTCGAAGCGGGCCTTGTTGCCCGAGCCAAACACCTTGAGCGCGCCTTGCTCGCCCACGGCGTTGGGCCGGTTGAAGATCCAGTTCTGCCAGGCGGTGAGCCGGCCGAAGATGCGGGTCTCCATGGTTTCCACCGGCCCGAAGCGCAGGTTGGCTTCGAGCCCCGTCAAGGCGTCCGGCGACAGGCTGGCCCGCTCCTCGATGGCGATGCGGATTTCGTCTTCCCAGTCGATGTCGTCGGGCGTGGCGGTGACGAGGCCGAGCGAGGCGGCGTTGATGGCGTCGAGCGGCGCGCCGATATGATCCTGCACGGCCTGGATCGCCACCTCATCCTGATAGAAGCGCGCGGCCAGCCGCGTCAGCCCGTTGACGCTCGGATAGCGGCCGAAATTGGCGCTGCTGGCGAACACGCGCGGCGCGTCGTCCGGCGCGTCGGGCAGATGCAGCATATAGCTGCGGTCGGCCGCCAGGGCCAGCTCCAGCAAGGTGCCGGCAAAGCAGGAATCCGGCTCGATCAGCGCGAACAGGGTGCGCGACGACACCTCCAGGCGCGCCAGCGTGCGGCGCAGCATGCCGATGGTTTCGCGCACGAACCAGTGGCCGGCATACGTGTCCAGCAGGGCGTCGGTGGCCAGTACCTGATGGGGATCGCCCTCGGTCTTGAGGATCCACATGCCGATGTCGAGATGGTTGGCGCGCAGCGTGAGGATGGCGTCGTCAAGTTCGCGCGCCATCTTCAGTGGCCACCAGCCGGGGCCGGCGGCAAGGATCGCGGCCAGCGTCTGCGGCTGGTGCTTACCCGGCCCGAATACCGTCAGCGTGGCCTTGCGGGCATGCTGGTCGATGTGTACCTGGATCGTGTCGTAGCGGTAGCCGTGCGCATCCTGGCTGCGCGACAGCGGCGTGAGCTTCACGCCATCCTGGCCGGCAGGCCGGTCGCTCTGCGCGGCGAGCGCAAGCGCGCGCTGTTGCACGTGCTCCGCGAAGCGCGCCGGCTTGACCACGGCATCGACCAGCTTCCAGTCGTGCGCCCGCTGCCCGCGCACGCCCTCGGTGGTGGTGCAGAAGATGTCGGCGTGGTCGCGCCGCACGCGGCGCTTGTCGGTGATGCGCGTGAGCCCGCCGGTGCCCGGCAGCACGCCTAGCAGCGGCACTTCGGGCAGGCTGACGGCCGAGGAGCGGTCGTCGACCAGCACGATCTCGTCGCAGGCCAGTGCCAGCTCATAGCCGCCACCGGCGGTGGTGCCGTTGCAGGCCGCGATGAACTTCAGCCCGGAGTGGCGGCTGGCGTCCTCGATGCCGTTGCGGGTTTCGTTGGTGAACTTGCAGAAGTTCACCTTCCAGGCGTGCGATGACTTGCCGAGCATGAAGATGTTGGCGCCCGAACAGAAAATGCGGTCCTTGGCGCTGGTGAGGACCACGGTGCGCACTTCCGGGTGCTCGAAACGGATGCGCTGCACGGCATCGTGCAATTCGATGTCCACGCCAAGGTCGTAAGAGTTCAGCTTGAGCGCATAGCCGGGGCGCAGGCCGCCGTCCTCGTCGACATCCATGGACAGCGTGGCCACCGGGCCGTCGAACGCCAGTTTCCAGTGGCGGTATTGCGCGGGGTCGCGCTCAAAGGTGACGGGGGCTTGTTCGGTGGCAGTGGGATCGTTGGGAGCGGCCGGGGCGGACATCGTGGTCTCCTTTATGCACTATATTGTCGATCATCCTTCGTGATGAAATATAGTGCACAACGGCCGCCGGCGCAATCCTTGCGCGATGTCCAGGCGCCAATCACGTGCCAATTACGCGCCAATCACGCGCCAATGACTCGCAGATGGGCACGCAAGGCTTGCAGGGAGGTAGTGGGATCCTGGCCGCTGGTGTCGATCGTCACGTCCGCGCGGGAGTACAGCGGAGTGCGCGCCAGCAGGATGCGGCGCAAATCGTCCATGGCTTCGCGGTTGCCTTCCATCGGGCGCATATCGCCCTGCGCCACCACCCGTGCCATGTGTTCCTCGGGCGAGGTCTTCACCCAGACCGTGTAGCAGCGTGCCAGCAGCAGGTTGAAGGTGGAGGGCTCCGAGACCAGGCTGCCGGGCGTGGCCAGCACCATGCGGTCGTTCTCGCGCAGCACGCGTTCGAGCGCGCGCATCTCGTAGCGGCGGTAGGCGGCCTGCCCGTAGAGTGAGTGGATCTCGGCCAGGCTGGCGCCGGCTTCCTGCTCGATGACACCGTTGAGTTCGACGAAGGGCACTTCCATGGCCGCGGCCAGCGCCCGCCCGAGGGTGGACTTGCCGGCGCCACGCAGTCCGATCAGCGTAATGCGGCGATGGCGCGCATCATGGGACGCGCTGGGCGCCAGGGCTTGGTGGCAAGCCTCGCGCACACGCGACAGGTCGGCCGCGGGCAGTTGCGCCAGCCATTGCACCAGTTGGGAGAACTCCGAGGCCGGCTGGCCACCGGCAGCGTGCTGCGTTTCCATCTCCGCCAGCACTACCGGCAACGGCACATCCAGCGCGCGCGCCACCTGGCGCAGTAGCAGCACGGACGCATTGCCGGTGCCGGTTTCCAGGTTGGCGAGGTAGCGCTCGGACACCTCCGCGCCGCGCGCGAGGTCCTTGCGTGACATGCCCCGCGCTGCGCGCAGCGAGCGGATGCGCTCGCCGAGTTGCGTCAGGTAGGGATCGCGCTCGCCGGCAGGGCGGGCGTCGGTGGAGTCGGGGGCCAGCATTGAGTCTGGATCGCGGCGCATGGCGGGCGGATTCGGATGGGAATGAGATCGGTTGGGGCCAGGATCGGGGTTGCGATTATAAGGGACGCAGCCTTCGTGTCATATAGTGCATTTCTCTGCTTGCATAATAGTTGATATGCAATAAAATGCATCGACAAATGCAGGTCAAGAAGAAAAAACACAAAGAATCACGACAAACCTGACTCCGTCCCAAGGCGAAGTGCGACCGGGGGACGGCATCGAGGAGTGGAGACATGACGCCCCCAATTGCATCCCCGTCCCCGGCGGCTGATGCGACCGCTGTGGCCATTTCAGTGCTGCCGGCCCGCTACAACGCCGCCGCCGACCTGCTGTCGCGCAATCTGACGGCGGGCCGTGCCGACAAGACCGCCTACGTGGACGATGCCGGCTCGCTCAGTTTCGCCGCGCTCGACCAGCGCAGCCGGCGCTTTGCCGCGGCCCTGCTGCATGCCGGGATCCGCCCCGAGGAGCGCCTGCTGCTGTGTTCGCTCGACACCATCGATTTCCCCACGGTGTTCCTCGGCTGCCTGCTGGCCGGCGTGGTGCCCGTGGCTGTCAACACCCTGCTGACCGTCGACGACTACGCGTACATGCTGGAGCACAGCGGCGCGCGCTCAACTGTGGTCTCGGCGCCGCTGGCCTGCGTCATGCGCGATGCCATCGGCAAGGCTGGCACCGCGCCCGCGCTGATCCTCGCCGCACCGGATGCAGGCAGCGCCGGCCCGGGACCGAGCGTGGCCGAGATGGCCGGGCAGGGCGTGCCGCTGGAAGGCGCTGCCGCCACCCGGCCGGACGACATCGCATTCTGGCTGTATTCGTCCGGCTCCACGGGGCGTCCCAAGGGCACCGTGCACACGCATGGCAACCTGTTCCATACCGCCGATCTCTATGCGCGCCAGGTGCTTGGCCTGCGCGAGGATGACGTGGTTTTTTCCGCGGCGAAGCTGTTCTTCGCCTATGGCCTGGGCAATGCGCTGACCTTTCCGCTGGCGGTTGGCGCCACCACCGTGCTGATGGCCGAACGCCCGACGCCGCAGGCGGTATTTCGCCGGCTGCGCGAGCAACGCCCGACCGTGTTCTGCGGCGTGCCCACGCTCTACGCCGGCATGCTGGCCGCGAGCGACCTGCCGGCACGGCCGGACGTTTCGCTGCGCGTATGCACCTCGGCGGGCGAGGCGCTGCCCAAGGATATCGGCGACCGTTTCCACGCACATTTTGGCTGCGACATCCTCGATGGCATCGGCTCCACGGAGATGCTGCATATCTTCCTGTCGAACCGTCCCTGCGATGTGCGCTACGGCACCACCGGCAAGCCGGTTCCCGGCTATGCGCTGAGGCTGCTCGATGAAGCGGGCCAGCCCTGCGCGCAGGGCGAGATCGGCGACCTCTTTATCAAGGGCCCGAGCGCCGCGCTGATGTACTGGGGCAACCGTGACAAGACCCGCGACACCTTCGTGGGCGAATGGACCCGCAGCGGCGACAAGTACCTGCAGGATGCGGATGGCTATTTCATCTACGCCGGGCGCAGCGACGACATGCTCAAGGTGGGCGGCATCTACGTCTCGCCATTCGAGGTCGAGGCCGTGCTGGCCTTGCACCCTGCCGTGCTGGAGGCCGCGGTGATCGGCGTGGCTGACGCGGACGAACTGGTCAAGCCGAAAGCCTTCGTGGTGCTGCGCCCCGGCCAGTCCTGGCACGACGGCATGGCGGCGGAGCTGCAGGCGTTCGTCAAGTCGCGGCTGGCCCCGTACAAGTATCCGCGCCAGATCGAGTGCGTGGCCGAGTTGCCAAAGACGGCCACCGGCAAGATCCAGCGCTTTCGACTGCGCCAGCGCGAGGAGGCTGCGCAGGCGGCCACCGCAGGCGCCACACCGGGGCCGGCGATCGTGCCGGCAACGACCGAATGATGATGAAAGGCAAGGGCATGCAAAGCGAGTTGGTGGAAATCCCGTTCGACGGACGCCGTATCCAGGTGGAGATCCAGTGGCTGCGGCCAGAGCGCCACGAGCGCCCGCTGGTGGTCTTCCTGCACGAAGGGCTGGGCTCGATCAGCATGTGGCGCGATTATCCCGCCATGCTGTGCGAGGCCGGCGACTTTCGCGGGCTGGTGCTGTCGCGCTATGGCTATGGGCGCTCGACCCCGCGTCCCGCCGTGGAAAAGTGGGGCGTCGACTATATGCACCGCCAGGCGCGCGAGGCCCTGCCGGCGCTGTTCGACGCACTCGAGATCGGGCCCGGCCGCAAACGTGGCAAGCCTTGGCTGTTCGGCCACAGCGACGGCGGCTCGATCGCACTGATCCATGCCGCGAGCTTTCCGCAGGCGGTAGACGGCATCACCGTGCTGGCGCCGCATACCCTGGTCGAGGATGTCTCTGTGAGCAGCATCCAGGCCACGCGCGAGGCTTACCTGCAGACGGATCTGCGCAGCAAGCTGGCGCGCCACCACGACGATGTGGATTCCGCCTTCTGGGGCTGGAACGATATTTGGCTCGATCCGGCGTTCCGCGCCTTCGACCTGCGTCCGTTGCTGTCGGAGATCCATTGTCCCGTGCTGGCGGTGCAGGGCGAGGACGACGAGTACGGCACCATGGCGCAGATTGAGGGTATCCATCGATATGCGCCACAAACCGTCCTGCTTAAACTCCCACGATGCGGCCACTCGCCACACCGCGACCAGCCGGGGCCGTTGACGGACGCGGCGGTCAGGTTTATAACGGCACATACTTCATACCTAAAATAATTCCGCGCCCCCATGCGCGTCGGCCTGCAGTTCCCCCGTCTGGCAGCTAGCGAGGTCTGCGAATGCCGCGAACGGATGGGAGCCCCGCAGGCTGGCGATGCCGGCCCGGGCGACGGAAGTCGGCTTGACCACCAGGAGACATCCATGCATCGCTTCACATCGCGCGGGCTGGCCCCCGCATGCCTAGCCATCGCTGCATCCCTTGCCTTCGCCGCGGGCGCCAATGCCCAGGGCACCGGCAAGATCAAGGTTGGCTTCATGCTGCCTTACACGGGCACCTATGCATCGCTGGGCAACGCCATCGAGAATGGCTTCAAGATGTACGTGCAGGAGCAGGGCGGCAAGCTGGGCGGGCGGGAGATCGAGTACTTCAAGGTGGACGACGAGTCCGATCCGGCCAAGTCGCCGGAGAACGCCACCAAG
This sequence comes from Cupriavidus sp. CuC1, assembly GCF_044627735.1. NCBI lineage: Bacteria > Pseudomonadati > Pseudomonadota > Betaproteobacteria > Burkholderiales > Burkholderiaceae > Cupriavidus > Cupriavidus sp. CuC1. The sequence goes on from NZ_JBIUHC010000025.1 coordinate 34,061, forward strand.
CTGATCAAGCGCGACCAGGTCGATGTGGTGGTGGGCACGGTGCACTCGGGCGTGCAGATGGGCATCGTCAAGGTGGCCAAGGAAAACAACACGCTGCTGATCATTCCCAACGCGGGCGTGGATGAAGCCACCGGCCCGCTGTGCGGCCCCAATATCTTCCGTTCCTCGTTCTCGAACTGGCAGCCGGGCTACGCCATGGGCCACGTGCTGGCCGAGCGCGGCATGAAGAAAGTGGTCACGCTGACGTGGAAATACGCAGCCGGGGAGCAGTCGGTCAAGGGCTTCAAGGAAGCCTTCGAGGCCAAGGGCGGCAAGGTGGTGAAGGAGTTGAGCCTGCCGTTCCCCAACGTGGAATTCCAGGCGTTGATCACCGAGGTTGCATCGATCAAGCCCGATGCGGTCTTCGTGTTCTTCGCCGGCGGCGGCGCCGTGAAATTCGTCAAGGACTGGGCCGCGGCGGGCCTCAAGGACAAGATCCCGCTCTACGCGTCGGGCTTCCTCACTGACGGCACGCTGGAGGCGCAGGGCGCCGCAGCGCAAGGCATCGAAACCACGCTGCACTATGCCGACGGCCTGTCCAACCCGCGCGACAAGAGTTTCCGCCTGGAATACGCCAAGGCCTACAAGCTGCAGCCTGATGTGTACGCCGTGCAGGGCTACGACGCCGCCCAGTTGCTGGCTGCCGGCGCCAGCGCGGTCAAGGGTGACATGAGCAAGAAGGCCGAGGTCATCAAGGCGATGGAGCAGACCAAGGTGGATAGCCCGCGCGGTGCTTTCACGCTGTCGAAGGCGCACAATCCGGTGCAGGATTTCTACCTGCGCAAGGTCGATGGCCGCGAGAACAAGCTGGGCGGCGTCGCGGTGAAGGCGCTGGCCGACCCCGCGCGCGGCTGCCGGCTTTGAGCGGTTGAACGCAGTGGCCCGCCGCCGCCAAGGCGCCGGGCCGAAGTCCGGCCCGGCGCCTCTTGGCGGGCCGCATACCGCAACCGAGTTGCCGCTTTGCCGCATGGATATCCATGGATATCGTTTCCTTCTTCATTCAGTGCCTTAACAGCATCCAGTACGGCTTGCTGCTCTTTCTTGTCGCGAGCGGCCTGACGTTGATCTTCGGCATCATGGGCGTGATCAACCTCGCCCACGGCAGCTTCTACATGCTGGGCGCCTACCTGGCCTTCACGCTGGCCGGGCTGACCGGCAGCCTGCTGATCGCCATTCCGCTGGGCATCGTGCTGGCGGTGGCGTTCGGCTATGTGCTGGAATGGGTGTTCTTCAGCTATCTCTACGAGCGCGAGCATCTCCAGCAGGTGCTGATGACCTACGGGCTCATCCTCGTGTTCGAGGAACTGCGCAGCATCCTGGTGGATGACGACGTACATGGCGTGACTGTGCCGGCCATGCTCGACTGGTCGCTGCCGATCGGCAATGACATGACCTATCCGGTCTATCGCCTGTTTATCTCCGCGATCTGCCTGCTGGTGGCCGCGGCCATGTACCTGGTGATCCGCCGTACACGGCTTGGCATGATGATTCGCGCTGGCGCTACCAATCGCGAGATGGTGCAGTCGCTGGGCATCAACGTCACGGTGCTGTACCGCTTCGTGTTTGCGCTGGGCGTGGCCCTGGCGGTGCTGGCCGGCATGATCGCCGCGCCGGTGTCCTCGGTCTATCCCGGCATGGGCAGCCAGGTGCTGATCGTGTGCTTCGTGGTGGTGGTGATCGGTGGCATCGGCTCGGTCAAGGGGGCCATGGTGGCCTCGCTGCTGCTAGGTTTCGTCGATACCTTCGGCAAGGTGTTCTGGCAGGAGGCCTCCGGCGTGCTGGTCTATCTGCTGATGGCACTCATCCTGCTCTGGAAACCCCAGGGCTTGTTCAAGGCGGGGTAGGGATATGCCGAGCGATACCAATGCATTGGACGGCCCGGTGCGCGCGCGCACCGGGCCCATGCCCTGGCTGGGCGGACTGGGCTGGCTGGTGGCGTTTGCGGTGCTGGCGGTGCTGCCGCTGCTGCTGAATTCGGATGGGCAGCGTTTTTATATCGAGCTGCTCAGCAAGGTCATGATCATGGCCATCTTCGCGCTGTCGCTGCAGCTGCTGATCGGCTACACCGGGCTGGTCAGCCTGGGCCACGCGGCCTACTTCGCCATGGCCGCCTACGCCACCGCGATGATGGCGCCGCAGGCCGGTCCGGGCAACGGCTGGCTATTGCTGCTGGGCGCGCTTGGCGCGGCGGCGCTGCTGGCGCTGGTGGTGGGGGCGCTGGTGCTGCGCACGCGCGGCATCTATTTCATCATGGTCACGCTGGCGTTCGCGCAGATGGTGTATTTCGTCTTTCACGACACCAAGATCGCGGGCGGCAGCGACGGTACCTATATCTACTTCCGGCCGGAGTTCGGCCTGCTGGGGGCGCACCCGTTCGACGTGAACGACGTCACGCATTTCTACTGGCTGGTGCTCGGCGCGCTGGTGCTCACGGTGGCGGGGCTGGCGGTGGTGCTGCGCTCGCGCTTCGGCCATGCGCTGGTGGGCATCAAGCATAACGAGCAGCGCATGCGTGCCGCCGGCTATGCCACCTATCGCTACCAGCTTGGCGCATTCGTGGTGGCCGGCACCTTTGCCGGCCTGGCGGGCTACCTGTATGCCATCCAGTACGGCTTCGTCAATCCGGAGATCGCGTCCTGGCACCAGTCCGGCAACGCCATGCTGATGGTGATCCTGGGTGGCGCCGGCAGCCTGGCGGGCGCGGTGCTCGGGGCCTTCTCCTTCGTCTTGCTCGCCGAGTGGTTCAGCACGCTGACCAAGCACTGGCAGTTGCTGATGGGCGGCTTTGTCATCGTGGCGGTGGCCTTGCTGCCGCATGGACTGATCAGCCTGGCCCGTGGTGTCGCGCGCCGGCGCGAAGGAGGATCCCGATGAACGCACCCGTACCTGCACCGGTCTTGTCGGCCCGCAAGCTGACGCGCCGCTTTGGTGGCCTCACCGCGGTGGGCGACGTGGACCTGGACCTGGCCTTGCACGAGATCCATGCGGTGATCGGCACCAATGGCGCGGGCAAGTCCACGCTGATCAATATGCTGTCGGGCGAACTGCCGCCTTCGTCGGGCGCGCTGCAATTGCAGGGGCGCGACGTGACCGGCTGGTCGCAGCCGCGCCTGGCGCGCGAGGGCGTGGGCCGCAGCTACCAGCGCAACAATATCTTCCTGCCGCTGACGGTGCGCGAGAACTGCCGCCTGGCGGCGCAGTCGCGCACGCAGCGGGCCTGGCGGCTGTGGGAGGGCGCGCAGCGCTGCCGCACCAGCCGCGCGCTGGGCGACGAAGCCCTGGAGTGCGCCGGCCTGGCTGGCTGTGCGGGTACCGTTGCCGCGGCGCTGTCGCATGGCCAGAAGCGCCAGCTCGAGGTGGCGATGTGCCTGGCCACCCAGCCCACCGTCCTGCTGCTGGATGAGCCTTTGGCCGGCATGGGTGCGGAGGAGTCGGCGCGCATGCTTGCGCTGTTGCGTTCGCTGCGCGATGGCCATGCGGTGCTGCTGGTCGAGCACGACATGGAGGCAGTGTTCTCGATCGCGGACCGGATCACGGTAATGGTCAACGGCACCGTGATCGCTTCGGGCGATCCCGACGCGATCCGTGTCAATCGCGAAGTCCAGCAGGCTTACCTGGGCGAGGACGGTGAGGACGGCGAGGACGGGGCAGTCTCCCGTCAACCGGCCCTGCATGGGGAGCAGGCGGCATGAGCGCGCAAAGCGAGATGATTGCGGCACGCGGCGTGCATGCCTGGTATGGCAGCAGCCATGTCCTGCGCGGGATCGATTTCAGCGTCGGCGCAGGCGAGACCGTGGGCTTGCTGGGGCGCAACGGCATGGGCAAGAGCACGCTGCTGCGCACCCTGCTTGGCCATGTGCGGCAGCGCAAGGGCACCATCCTCGCCGCCGGGCGCGACGTCTCCCGCGCGCAGCCGTATGAAGTGGCGCGCCTGGGCGTGGCCTATGTGCCCGAAGGACGGGGCATCTTCCCCAATCTATCGGTGCGCGAGAACCTCTTGATGGCGGCGCGCAAAGGGCCGTCTGGCCGGATGGACTGGGACGAGGCAAGGGTGCTGGACCTGTTCCCGCGCCTCAAGGAGCGCCTTGGCCACGGCGGGCAGCAACTGTCCGGCGGCGAGCAGCAGATGCTGTCGATCGGCCGGGCCCTGATGACCAACCCCGACTGCCTGATCCTGGATGAGGCGACCGAAGGGCTGGCGCCGCGCATTGTCGCCGAGATCTGGCAGGTCATTGCCACCGTGCGCGCCACCGGCATTGCGTCCGTGGTGGTGGATCGCAACTACCGTACGGTGCTGGCCAATGCCGATCGCGTGGTGGTCCTGGAAAAGGGCATGGTCGTCATGAACGGGCCTGCGGCCGAACTGGCGGTGGACCCCGGCTTGCTGGACCGCTATCTTGGCGTCTGATCGGCGCCTGATCGGCGCTTGTTTGTGACTAAATGCGCATAATCTGTGGCCGTGCAGCAACGTGCGAATCCCCCTATTCGTATGCAATTTGGTGGTCCACCCCGCGCAAGCGCTTGACCAGGCGGGACTTCCCTCGCATGCTTGCCACGTCACCAGCACCAGGCAGGTTCCTCAAGGCAGGATGCTCCCTAGTGGTCGTCACCCGGCACTTCATCTAGAATGGCGCGCGTTTGTGCAATGCAATAGCGGCGCGGTGCCGTTGCGCCATCTCAGGCGCACATACCGTGCGCCGATGCCGTTGCACGAGCCTTTCAACCTTACCTTTATCCATGACCCAGCCCGCATCCAGTCATTATTTCGTCGAAAGTCCCAGCAAGCGAGCGCTGGTGATCGGGGCGATCGGCGTCGTCTTCGGCGATATCGGTACCAGCCCTTTGTACGCCCTGAAGGAGTGCTTCAGCACCGAGCACGGCATCCCCTTTAGCGAAGCCGCTGTCATGGGCATCATCTCCATGTTGTTCTGGGCGATGATCATCGTGGTGTCGCTCAAGTACGTGATGTTCGTCATGCGCGCCGACAACGACGGCGAGGGCGGCATCCTGGCCCTGATGGCGCTGGCGCTGCGTACCGCGGCGCCGCGCTCGCGCATGGCAAAGCTGCTGATGATGTTCGGCATCTTCGGCGCCTGCATGTTCTATGGCGACGCGGTGATTACCCCGGCGATCTCGGTCCTGTCCGCGGTGGAGGGCCTGGAGATCGCCGCGCCCGGGCTGTCGCACTTCGTCATACCGATCACGCTGGTGATCCTCGTGGCCCTGTTCATGATCCAGCGCAGCGGCACCGCCGCCGTGGGCAAGCTGTTCGGGCCCATCATGATGGTGTGGTTCCTGGCGCTCGGCGCCCTGGGCGTGTACCACATGATGCATGTGCCCACGATCCTGATGGCAGTCAACCCGTACTATGCGGTGACCTTCCTGATGGAGCATTCGCTGCAGGCGTTCGTGGTGCTCGGCTCGGTGTTCCTGGTGCTGACCGGCGCCGAAGCGCTGTACGCGGACATGGGCCACTTTGGCATCCGGCCGATCCGCACGGGCTGGTTCGCGGTGGTCATGCCGTGCCTGATGCTGAACTATTTTGGCCAGGGCGCGATGCTGCTGCAGAACCCCGAAGCCATCAGCAACCCGTTCTACCTGATGGTGCCGCAGCCCCTGCTGATGCCCATGGTGCTGCTGGCCACGGGCGCCACGGTGATCGCCTCGCAGGCCGTCATCTCGGGCGCCTTCTCGCTGACCAGCCAGGCCATCCAGCTGGGCTTCGTGCCGCGCATGCGCATCCGCTACACCTCGGCTGCTGAAATCGGCCAGATCTACCTGCCGGTCATCAACTGGATCCTGCTGGTGCTGGTGGTGATCGTGGTGGTGGCCTTCAAGAAGTCCGACAACCTGGCGGCCGCCTACGGTATCGCGGTGACGACCACCATGGTGATCACCACATTCCTGGCTGCCGTGGTCATGCGCAATGTGTGGAAGTGGAACCCGGTCCTGGTGACCTTGATCGGCCTGACGTTCCTACTGGTCGACCTGGCATTTTTCTCGGCCAACCTGCTCAAGATCGCCGAGGGCGGCTGGTTCCCGCTGCTGATGGGCGCCACCGCCTTCTTCCTGCTGATGACCTGGCACAGCGGGCGCAAGCTGCTGCGCGCACGCAGCCTGGAAGATGGCATTCCGCTTGAGCCGTTTATCGGCGGCCTGCTGGCGCACCCGCCGCATCGGGTCGAAGGCACGGCCGTATTCCTGACCGGCAACACCGAGTCGGTACCGGTCTCGCTGCTGCACAACCTCAAGCACAACCGCGTGCTGCATGAGCGCGTGGTGTTCCTGAGCTTTGTCACGCGCGACGTGCCCTATGTGGACGATGACCATCGCCTGACCTGCAAGGATCTTGGCGGCGGCGTGTTCATCCTCAAGTCCGAGTACGGCTTCAAGGAAACGCCGGATGTGCAGCGGGTGCTGGACCTGGCCCAGCGCAAGCTCAACATGCAGTTCGAGCTGATGGAGACCTCGTTCTTCATCGCCCGCGAATCGGTGATTCCGTCGAAGCTGCCGGGCATGTCGATGTGGCGCGAAAGCCTGTTTGCCTGGATGCATCAGAACGGCGCCAAGCCCTCGGACTTCTTCCAGATTCCGGCTAACCGGGTGGTCGAGCTGGGGACCAAGGTGGAGATCTGACGGCTGCGCCCTCGGTTCGCATGGCGTAGTTTCGGCTTGGATAGCCTCACTTGATGCCCGAGGGCTGCAAAATTCTTTGACGTCGGGATTTTGTAGCCCTCGGGCATCGCCCGCGGCAAGAAAAAAAGCCCCTGTGCATGGCACAGGGGCTTTTTACGTCAGCCGCGCGATGCTCAGCGCTTGAGCTTGGCGAAGGCCGCCGCCATGGCGCCGGACGGCTCCTCGCGGCGCTGGCCGCCACCGAAGCCCTTGCCTTGGCCGGGGCGCTGGCCCTGACCCTGGCGCGGTGCATTGCCGCGGTCCGTCTGGCCCGCGCGCGCCGGGCCCTGGCCGGGTTCGTCATCCAGGCGCATGGTCAGGCCAATGCGGTTGCGCTTGACGTCCACCTCCATCACCTTGACCTTGACGATCTGGCCAGCCTTGACCGCTTCGTGCGCGTCCTTGATGAACTTGGTGGACAGGGCGGAGATGTGGACCAGTCCGTCCTGGTGCACGCCGATATCGACGAACGCGCCAAAGGCGGCAACGTTGGTGACCACGCCTTCGAGGACCATGCCCGGCTGCAGGTGCTTGATGTCTTCCACGCCGTCCTGGAAGGTGGCGGTCTTGAACTCGGGGCGCGGATCGCGGCCGGGCTTTTCCAGTTCGGAAAGGATGTCGCGCACCGTCGGCAGGCCGAAGGTCTCGTCGGTGAAGGTGGTCGGCGACAGGCCGCGCAGCGCATCGCGATTGCCCATGACATCCGGCAGGCCCTTCTTGATATGGTCCAGGATGCGCTTGACCACAGGATAGGCTTCCGGGTGGACCGAGGAGCGGTCCAGCGGATTGTCGCCGTCGTTGACGCGCAGGAAGCCGGCGGCTTGCTCGAACGTCTTGTCGCCCAGGCGCGGCACCTTCTTGAGCGCGGCGCGATTGGGGAAGGCGCCGTTGGCATCGCGGTACTCGACGATATTGCGCGCCAGCACCGTGTTCAGGCCGGACACGCGGGCCAGCAGCGGGGCCGAGGCGGTATTCACGTCCACGCCCACGGCGTTCACGCAGTCCTCCACCACGGCGTCCAGCGCGCGGGCCAGCTCGCGCTGGTTCACGTCATGCTGGTACTGGCCCACGCCGATCGATTTCGGATCGATCTTGACGAGTTCCGCCAGCGGATCCTGCAGGCGGCGAGCGATCGAGACCGCGCCACGGATCGACACGTCGAGGTCCGGGAATTCCTTGGCGGCCAGCTCGGATGCGGAGTAGACCGAGGCGCCGGCTTCGCTGACCACGATCTTGGTCAGCTTGGCCTCGGGCAACGCCTTCATCAGGTCCAGCACCAGCTTGTCGGTTTCGCGGCTGGCGGTGCCATTGCCGATCGAGACCAGCATGACATTGTGCTGCTTGGCCATGCGCGCCAGCGTGGCGAGCGAGCCGTTCCAGTCGCGGCGCGGCTCGTGCGGGTAGATGGTGGCGGTGTCGATCAGCTTGCCGGTGGCGTCGACCACGGCCACCTTGCAGCCGGTGCGGATGCCCGGGTCGATGCCCATCACGGACTTCGGGCCAGCCGGCGCGGCCAGCAGCAGCTCGTGCAGGTTGCGGCCGAACACCTTGATGGCTTCGCCCTCGGCGGTTTCGCGCAGCTGGGTCAGCAGCTCGGTTTCGAGGTGCGGCTGCACCTTGACGCGCCAGCACCAGCGGCAGACATCGGCCAGCCACTTGTCGGCCGGGCGGTTCTGGTTCTGGATGCCGACATGGCGCGCGATCATGCCTTCGCACGGGTGCGGCACCATGGCGTCCTGTTCCTCGCCCAGGCCGAGCTTGACCATCAGCACGCCGGCATTGCGGCCGCGGAACAGCGCCAGCGCGCGGTGGGACGGGATGGTGCGGATGGTTTCGCTGTATTCGTAGTAGTCGCGGAATTTTTCCTCTTCCGCGCCTTCCTTGCCTTCCATCACCGACGAGGTGACCAGGCCATTGCTCCACAGGTGCTCGCGTACCTTGCCGAGCAGTTCGGCGGTTTCGCCAAACTGTTCCGACAGGATGTCGCGCGCGCCATCCAGCGCGGCCTTGATGTCCGGCACGCCGCCGTCGGCGGTGGGGTTGCCGTTGACGTACTTGGCGGCCTCGGCCTGCGGGTCCAGCGTGGGGTCGGCCAGCAGCGCGAGCGCCAGCGGCTCCAGCCCGCATTCGCGGGCGATCTGGGCGCGGGTGCGACGCTTGGGCTTGTAGGGCAGGTAGAGATCTTCCAGGACCTGCTTGGTCTCTGCGCCTTCGACGGCTGCGCGCAGTTCGGGCGTCAGCTTGCCCTGTTCCTCGATCGAGGCGAGGATGGTGGCGCGGCGCTCTTCCATCTCGCGCAGATAGAGCAGGCGTTCTTCCAGGTTACGCAGATGCGTGTCGTCCAGGTTGCCGGTCACTTCCTTACGATAGCGCGCAATGAACGGCACGGTCGCGCCTTCGTCGAGCAGTTCTACGGCCGCCGCCACCTGGCGGGGTTGGACGGACAGTTCGGCCGCGATGAGCGACACGATCTTTTGCATGACGGAAGCTGGCAGAGTGGACATCAGGAAAACAGTCGGTCGAAAGCGGGGCATTTTGCCACAAGCTTGGCGCCCCGCGGCGGGGTGCTTGGGGCGGGGGGCTGCCTGCGTGACCCGGGGTGCCCGCAGGGGCGATGGCGCGGCGTGAGGATGCCGGCCGGCTTGTATGTCAACAAGCGTGGCAACATGCGCGGCAACCGGCGGGGCGGATGTTAGAATCCGAGCATGATCGTCAAGCCACATCCGACCGCCCAAGCGGTCGCGTTCCCCGACCGCCTCGCCACCCCGGCCGTGCTCCGCGCGGCCCGCTTCCTGCCGGCGCAGGTGCGGCTCGCCGTGCTTGCCACTGGCCTGGCGGCGTTGTTCCTGCCAACGCTTGGCCAGGCGCAGGCGGCCCCTGGTGCCGCGCAAGCCCCTACAGTGGCACCCGCGGCGCCCGCGGCGCAAACGCCGCCCCGGGATTTCGCCGCGGAACGCAAGGCCATCAGCGACTCGCGTGCCTGGACCACTTATCGCTATGGCACGGCGGAGCACGATTGCTACAACAAGTTCTTTGTCACGCATTGCATCGACAAGGCCAAGGACGCGCAGCGTGCCGAGTTGCAGGTGCTGCGCAAGCGGGAGCTTGAGGTCGGTGACGCGGAGCGCGCATTCAAGGCGGCCGAGCGTGACCGGCAACAGGCGATCCAGCGAGCCCAGTACGAAGCGGAGCAGCCCAGCCGCGACGCCAACGAGCGCACCAGCCGCGAAAGCTACGAGCGCAAGCAGCAGGAGCAGAAACTGCGCGATGCGCAGCACGAGGCCGATGCGCCGCAGCGCGCCGCCAATGCGCAGGCCCATGACAAGAAGCAAGCCGACTTCGACGCCCGCATCAAGGCCGCGCAGGAGCAGGGCGCGCAGCAGGCCAAGCAGCGGCAGGAAAATGTAAAGGCCTACGAGCAAAAGCAGCGCGATGCCGCGCAACGGCAGAAAGACGTCGATGAGCGTCGTGCCAAGGCCAAGGAGCAGCAGGGGCCGGCGTCCGCGCCGCGTCCCTTCGGTTTCTGAGCGGCGAGACGCCGCGCCCACAGCCGGGGGCAATACCGGCGACAATAGCCGGTGCCAGACGTCGGCGCGATGCACCTGGCCGCGCCCACGTCACTTGCCGTACCGGCCCGCCGGCGCCCAGCGCCGGCCTTGAGCGGGAGAGCTGATGGACCGCAACCTGAATACCTTATCGCGGCAGATCATGGAGCTGCAGATCGAGCATCGCGATCTCGATTACCTGATCGACCGCATGGCGGCTGATGCCTCGCATGACGAGCTGCAACTGCGCCGACTGAAAAAGCGCCGTCTCAAGCTCAAGGATGCGATTACCTTGCTCCAGCTTCAGCTCGAGCCGGACGTGCCCGCCTGATTCCCCTTGTCCCGGGCCGCTCTTGAAGCGGCTCGCCAAAAAGCCTCGCCTTGCCTGACTCCGAAGACCTGCCCGCCGCCACCGTAACGTCAGATCCGTCTGATCAGTCCGCTACGCCTGATACGCCTGACGCGCCCGAGACGCCGGCGGCCAGCGCCGCCGGGCCGTCCGGCACGGCGGCTTCGCACGCCGCCCAACTGGCCACCATCTTTGCCGAGACCGGGACCCTGGCCACCGGCATCGAGGGCTATCGCCCACGCGCGGCGCAGGAGCAAATGGCCGCAGCCGTGGCCGGGGCGATCGAGCGCGCGGATACGGTCATCGTCGAAGCCGGCACGGGCACGGGCAAGACCTTCGCCTACCTGGTTCCGGCCATGCTGTGGGGCGGCAAGGTGATCCTCTCTACCGGCACCAAGAACCTGCAGGACCAGCTCTTCCTGCGTGATATCCCCACGGTGCGCAAAGCGCTCAATGTGCCGGTATCGGTGGCGTTGCTCAAGGGGCGGGCCAACTATCTCTGCCACTACCACCTGGAGCGGGCCGAGATCCAGGGCCGCCTGGCTTCGCGCCAGGATGCCGCCTGGCTGCGCGAGATCGCCCGCTTTGCCAAGGTCACGTCGTCAGGCGACAAGGGCGAGCTGGCCTCGGTGCCGGAAAACGCGCCGGTCTGGCAGCTGGTCACCTCGACCCGCGACAACTGCCTCGGCACGGAGTGCCCGAGCTACAAAGAGTGCTTTGTGATGCGCGCCCGCAAGGAAGCACAGCAGGCGGACATCGTGGTGGTCAACCACCATCTGTTCTTTGCCGACGTGGTGCTGCGCGACACCGGCATGGCCGAGCTGCTGCCGGCTGCCAATACGGTGATCTTCGACGAAGCGCACCAGCTCCCCGATACGGCCACGCTGTTTTTCGGCGAGAGCCTGTCCACCAGCCAGTTGCTGGAGCTCGCGCGGGACACCGTGGCCGAAGGCCTCTCGCATGCGCGGGACGCCGCCGACTGGGTGCGGATCGCGGCACCCCTTGAGCGCGCCGCGCGGGACCTGCGCCTGGCCTTCACCCGGGACAATTCCCGCCTGGCGGTGAGCCAGATCGAGGCGGATCCCCGCATCGGCAAGCCGTTCTTCGAGACGCTGGATGCGCTCGAAACCGCCCTGTCGGAGTTCGTGACCCTGCTGGAAAGCCAGGCCGAACGCGCCGAGTCGCTGGAGCAGTGCCATCGCCGCGCGGTGGAGCTCGACCAGCGGCTGGCCGCCTGGCGCAACGATTCCAAGGGGGCGCCGCCGCCTGCCGCCGTAGAGGGCGATGAAAAAGCCCCGGCCAGCGCGGCATTCGGACCGGAAACCGTGCGCTGGGTCGAGGTGTTCTCCCAGACCGTGCAGTTGCACCGCACGCCCTTGTCGATCGCGCCGATCTTCACGCGCCAGCGCGAAGGGCACCCGCGCGCCTGGATCTTCACCTCGGCCACGCTATCCGTGAAGGGCAATTTCACGCACTATGCGGCCCAGCTCGGCCTGGACAAGGATAAGTCGCTAACGTTGCCCAGCCCGTTCGACTACGCCACCCAGGGCTTGCTCTACGTGCCGCGCGACCTGCCGGCGCCGCAGTCGCCGCAGTTCACCGACGCCGTGGTGCAGACCGCGCTGCCGCTGATCGAGGCCGCCGGCGGCCGCGCTTTCCTGCTGTGCACCACGCTGCGGGCAGTGCAGCGCGCCTCCGACCTGCTTTACGAGGCCTTCGCGGAACGCGGCCTGGAGTTGCCCTTGCTGGTCCAGGGCCAGGCCAGCCGTACCGAATTGCTGGATCGTTTCCGCGAACTCGGCAATGCGGTGCTGGTGGGCAGCCAGAGCTTCTGGGAAGGCGTCGACGTGCGCGGCGAGGCGCTCTCGCTGGTCATCATCGACAAACTGCCGTTTGCCCCGCCAGACGACCCCGTGCTGGCGGCGCGCATGGAAGTCCTGCAGAAGAAGGGCCTGAGCCCGTTCGCCGTGCATCAGTTGCCGCACGCCGTGATCACGCTCAAGCAGGGTGCGGGGCGGCTGATCCGCTCGGAATCCGACCGTGGCGTGCTGGTGATCTGCGATACCAGGCTGGTGGAGAAGCCCTACGGCCGCCAGATCTGGCAAAGCCTGCCGCCCTTCAAGCGCACGCGCGAGGCCGAGACGGTGGTCCGCTTCCTGGAGTCGCTGCGCGATGGCGAAGGCGCGCCGGCCGCTGACGACGCCGGAGGCGAGGCCACGCTTGATTGACCGCCTTGCGCGGCGGCAAGCAACAAACAAAAAACCCGATCTTGCGATCGGGTTTTTTGTTGCCGGGACGCTGGCGCGACCGGCGTACTCAAGTGCATGTGCTGGCGTTCAGAACTTCAGAACACTTCCCACCAGGACTTGTCCTTGCGGCGTTCCCCGTACTTGATGTAATCGCTGTTGGGGAAGTTCTTTTCCATCACGCGGGCGGTATCGTCGCGCAAGTCCTTCATGCCCAGCGAATCGTACGAGCGGATCATGATGTACAGCGCTTCCTCGTTGGCCGGAGCGCCGTCATAGTCCTTGAGCGCCTGCTGGGCCCGGTTGGCGGCGGCCAGGTAGGCGCCACGCCGGTAGTAGTAGCGCGCCGCATGGACCTCGTGCTGGGCCAGCGAGTTCACGATGTATTGCATGCGCGCGGCGGCATCCGTCGTGTACTTGCTGTCCGGGAAGCGCGTGACCAGCGTGTTGAAGGCGTCATAAGCGGCGCGCGCGGCCTTGGGGTCACGCTCGCTCAGGTCCTGGCCGGAAAAACGGCCAAGCCAGCCCAAATTGTCATTGAAGTTGATCAGGCCCTTCAGGTAATAGGCATAATCCACGTTCGGGTGATTCGGATGCAACTGGATGAAGCGGTCGACCGACGCAAGCGCGGCGGCGTTTTCGCCGTCCTTGTAGTTGGCGTAGGCGGTATCGATCTGTGCCTGCTGGGCGAAACGGCCGAAGGGATAACGTCCCTCCAGCTTCTCGTACAGCTTCACAGCCCGGGTAAAGTCGCCGGAATCTAGTGCGTCCTTGGCTTCCGAATATAATTTGTTAGCCGACCAGCCGGCAGTTTCGTCTGGTTGATCCGACAGCAGGCCGCACGCCGATAGCATGACGCAGCCGCCTGCGAGCAGAATCGCTCCAATTCTTGCGCGCCAGCTGGCGCGCTTCATGCTCATCAATTGCATGGGCAACGTATCCCGGATGAAAAATAGCATCAAGCATTATAGCCCAAGCCCCTTGCCGGAAACCGCCGCCAAGGGCATCGAGCAGCAAGCTGCCGATTCAACCGACATCCTGAGCGAGGTGGAGGACCTGGAAGACCTGACCGATGTGGCCGCGCTAGGCGGCCTGGAGGCGGGAGCGGAGGCATCCCCAATCGAATTGGAGATGCAGCCGGTTGAGATTGAAGTCGATGGCGCATCACATGGCGAGCGCCTCGATAAGTTGTTGGCACGCCACCTCAGCGGCTTCTCGCGCAGCCGCCTGCAGCAATGGATCGAGAACGGGGCGGTGCTGGTCGACGGCGAGGTGCGCCGCTCCAAGTCCTCCGTGCAGATGGGCGAGCGCGTCGTGGTCCGTCCGCAGGCGGCGGCCGAATCGCGCGCCTTCGTGGCCGAAGACGTGCCGCTCAATGTCGTGTACGAGGACGCCACGCTGCTGGTCATCGACAAGCCCGCCGGCCTGGTGGTGCATCCTGCCGCCGGCAACTGGGGCGGCACGGTGCTCAACGGCCTGCTGCACCGCTACCCGGAGGCCGCAAGCCTGCCGCGCGCGGGCATCGTCCACCGGCTTGACAAGGAAACGTCCGGGCTGATGGTGGTGGCCCGCACGCTGACCGCGCAGACCGACCTGGTGCGCCAGCTGCAGGCGCGTACCGTCAAGCGCAGCTACCTGGCGCTGGTGTGGGGCGAGACGCCCGAGTCCGGCACCATCGATGCGCCGATCGGCCGCGATCCGCGCGAACGGATCCGCATGGCGATCGTGCTCACCAACAGTGGCAAGCCCTCGCGCACCCACTTCCGCACGCTGGGCACGGTGCCGCTCGGGCGCGGCCATGTCTCGATGGTGATGTGCCAGCTCGAAACCGGCCGCACCCACCAGATTCGCGTCCACTTCGAATCGATCGGCCATCCGATGGTGGGCGACCCGGTCTATCATCGCGCCGCCACCCAGCGCGGCCAGCGTCCGGCGATCAAGGCACCGCTGCCGGTGCCGCTGGCGCGCCAGGCGCTCCACGCCTTCCGGCTTGGGCTGGTGCACCCGGCCACGGGCAAGACCGTATCGTGGGAGGCGCAGCCGCCCGATGACTTGCAGGCGCCGATCGAAGCGCTCGATTTCGACCGTGCCGGTGACGAAGACGAGGACGACGGCTGGACGGAAGGCGAGGACGGTGCATGGGAATACGGCGATGACGACTGAGGCGCCTTGGCTGGTCCCCGACTGGCCGGCTCCGGCGCGGGTGCGCGCGGTGTCCACCACCCGCCAGGGCGGCGTCAGCGAGGGTCCCTATGGCCTCGCTGACGGCAGCCCGGGCGGGCTGAACCTGGGCACCCATGTGGGCGACGATGCCGCCGCCGTCGCGGCCAACCGGTCACGGCTGGCCGCGCGGCTGCCGGCCGTGCCGGGCTGGCTGGAGCAGGTGCACGGCTGCGCGATTGCCACCGAGGACCAGTTTGCCGCCGGTGGCGTGGTCCCGCAGGCGGACGCCAGCATTGCCACGACCGCTGGCCGGGTTTGCGCGGTGATGACCGCCGACTGCCTGCCCGTGCTGCTGTGCGACCGTGCCGGCACGGTGGTTGGCGCCGCGCACGCCGGCTGGCGCGGGCTGTGTGGCGGCGTGATCGAGGCAACCCTGGCGCGCATGGGCGAGCAGGCAGGCGGGCAGGCCCAGTGGCTGGCCTGGCTCGGCCCGGCCATCGGCCCGGATGCCTTCGAGGTTGGCGCCGAGGTCAGGCAGGCCTTCCTGGCCCAGGCGCGGGCCGAAGAAACGGCGCAGGTGGATCTCGCATTCCGCGCCGGCGCAGCGGGCAAGTACTTCGCCGATATCTACGCGCTGGCCCGCATCCGCCTGGCCCGCGCCGGCTGTACCGCGGTCTACGGCGGTGACGCGTGCACCGTCAGCGACGCGCAGCGTTTCTACTCCTATCGACGCGACGGCGTCACGGGGCGCATGGCCAGCCTGGTCTGGCTGGCCGCCTGAGCCCTGTCCCGGCATCAGTCCCGGGCAGGCGGCTTTTCTGGTTCCACCGATCCCACGGATTCTGAAGGCGCTACGGGGCCGGAGTGCGCTTGCGCGCCCTCCGCCTGCCTCGCTTCTTCGGCCTTGCGCCGGCGCATGCGCCCGGGTGTGCCCATGATGTACACCAGGATCGCCACCGGGAACAGGCCGTAAAAGACGAACGTGGCCAGGCCCGCGACCACGGTATGCTCGGTAATGGCCATCATCAGGACCACATACAGCCAACCGATTGCAACGATGTACATCAGAATTTCATCCTTCTCGTGCATGCTTGCTCCCACGCCAGAGTGGCGCCAAAGGGAGGCTCGCAGGTTCGCGCTGAGCGCATTTTGCGGTTAGCGCCGGTCCGCGCATCTTTCCGCATTGACAGGCATAACATTGCAAGGCAACAATGGCCTCGAATGCACTGCAAGGCAGTGTGCTGGCAGGCATTCGCAGGCTTCGTCGCGATGATCCGATCTGATCCGGTTCCGCGGCGCGGCGTGCCCGGCAAGCATACCGCATGACGTCACCAGCCGAGGATGTCAGCGCGGGCCGGTTCCGAGGCTGGCGGCGGGGGAGAGCCCCGCGGTGGTGGTACGCCGCCCAGCCAGCTTTCAAATAAGTGACGGCAGAGAGACGAAACATCATGGCAACCGGCAAAGGTGCGGCAGCTTCCACCAAGGAAGACAAGTCCCAACCGTTTTCATTTGCTTCGGGGCCATTTGATCCAGCGACATGGCTGGAATGGTCCCGTCAGGCACAGGCTAACGGTGCGACGACCCAGCAGGGCATGCCTGGCATGCCCGTTATCCCCGGTTTCGAGGCGTTGAAGGGTTCCGCCATGGCGGGCGTGAAGATCGCGCCCGATCAACTGGCCGACATCCAGCAACGCTACATGAAGGACTTCACCGCGCTCTGGCGAAGCATGGCGGAGGGCGGCGCCAATCCCGCCACGGCCCTGGCCGATCGCCGCTTTTCCGGCGATGCCTGGCGCAGCAGCGCGGCGTTCCACTACGCGGCCGCTTTCTACCTGATCAATGCGCGCGCCATGAATGAGCTGGCCGACGCGGTCGAGGCCGATGCCAAGACCCGCCAGCGCATCCGCTTTGCGATCTCGCAGTGGGTCGACGCCATGTCGCCGGCCAATTTCCTCGTCACCAATCCGGAGGCGCAGAAAAAGCTGATCGAGTCGGGCGGCGAATCGCTGCGGATTGGCGTGCGTAATATGCTGGAAGACCTCGGCCGCGGCAAGATCTCGCAGACCGACGAATCCGCCTTCGAAGTCGGCCGCAACGTGGCCGTGACAGAAGGCGCGGTGGTCTACGAGAACGCCTACTTCCAGTTGCTGCAGTACAAGCCGGTCACCGACAAGGTGTTTGCGCGCCCGCTGCTGCTGGTGCCGCCCTGCATCAACAAGTACTACATCCTCGACCTGCAGCCGCAGACCTCGCTGGTGAGCTACATGGTGGAGCAGGGCCATACTGTCTACATGCTCTCCTGGCGCAATCCCGATGCCTCGATGGCCGAACTCAGCTGGGATGACTACATCGAGCATGCGGCCATCCGCGCCATCGAAGTCACGCGCGAGATCAGTGGCCAGGACCAGATCAATGTGCTGGGCTTCTGCGTGGGCGGCACCATCGTTTCCACCGCGCTGGCGGTGCTGGCCAAGCGCGGCGAGCGCCCCGTGGCCAGCCTGACGCTGCTGACCACGCTACTCGATTTTGCCGATACCGGCGTGCTGGATCTGTTCGTCGACGAAGCCCACGTCAAGCTCCGCGAAGCCACCCTGGGTGGCGCGGCAGGCACGCCTTGCGCACTGCTGCGCGGCGTGGAACTGGCCAACACGTTCTCCTTTCTGCGCCCCAACGACCTGGTCTGGAACTATGTCGTCGACAACTACCTGAAGGGCAATACGCCGGTGCCGTTCGACCTGCTGTTCTGGAACGGCGACGCCACCAACCTGCCGGGGCCCTGGTACTGCTGGTACCTGCGCCATACCTACCTGCAGAACGAGCTCAAGGAGCCGGGCAAGCTGACCGTGTGCAACGCGCCGGTGGACCTGGGCAGCATCGATGTGCCGACCTATGTCTACGGCTCGCGTGAAGACCACATCGTGCCCTGGATGTCGGCCTACGCTTCGACCGGGCTGCTCAAGAACAAGCTGCGTTTCGTGCTGGGCGCGTCGGGCCATATCGCCGGCGTGATCAACCCGCCGGCCAAGAAAAAGCGTAGCCACTGGACCAACGACAAGCTGCCGGCTTCGGCGCAGGAGTGGTTCGACGGCGCCACCGAGCATGCCGGCAGCTGGTGGCCGGACTGGGCGGACTGGCTGGCCAAGCACGCAGGCGCGCGCAAGGCGGCCCCCGCCGAGTACGGCAACAAGGACTACAGCGCCATCGAGCCGGCACCGGGCCGCTACGTCAAGGCGAAGGCATAGAAATTGTCCGGAATTGTCCGGGCCGGCGCCTTGCGGGGCAGCCGGCCTCTTTCACCCCTGATTTGCATCCAACTGGAGAGGACCTCCCAATGACTGACATCGTCATCGTATCCGCTGCCCGTACCGCGGTGGGCAAGTTCGGCGGCTCGCTCGCCAAGATTCCCGCGCCCGAGCTGGGCGCCATCGTCATCAAGGCTGCCCTTGAGCGTGCCGGCGTCAAGCCCGAGCAGGTCAGCGAAGTGATCATGGGCCAGGTGCTGACGGCCGGCTCCGGCCAGAACCCGGCGCGCCAGGCAGCGCTGAAGGCTGGCCTGCCCGCGATGGTGCCGGCCATGACCATCAACAAGGTCTGCGGCTCGGGCCTGAAGGCCGTGATGCTGGCCGCCAACGCGATTGCCGCGGGCGACGCCGAGATCGTGGTGGCGGGCGGCCAGGAAAACATGAGCGCCGCTCCGCACGTGCTGCCGGGTTCGCGCGACGGCTTCCGCATGGGCGACGCCAAGCTGGTCGACAGCATGATCGTGGACGGGCTGTGGGACGTCTACAACCAGTACCACATGGGCGTCACCGCCGAGAACGTCGCCAAGGAATACGGCATCACGCGCGAAGCCCAGGACGAGTTCGCAGCCGGTTCGCAGAACAAGGCGGAAGCCGCGCAGAAGGCCGGCAAGTTCGACGAGGAAATCGTGCCGGTGCCGATTCCCCAGCGCAAGGGCGACCCGGTGATGTTCGCCACCGACGAGTTCGTGCGTCACGGCGTCACGCAAGACGCGCTGGCTGGCCTCAAGCCCGCTTTCGACAAGGCCGGTACCGTGACCGCCGCCAATGCCTCGGGCCTGAACGACGGCGCCGCCGCGGTGGTGGTCATGTCGGCAGCCAAGGCCAAGGAACTCGGCCTGACCCCGCTGGCCACGATCCGCGCCTATGGCACCGCCGGTGTCGACCCCAAGGTGATGGGCATGGGCCCGGTGCCCGCGTCCAAGCGCTGCCTGTCGCGCGCCGGCTGGAGCGTGGAAGAGCTCGACCTGATGGAAATCAACGAAGCCTTCGCCGCCCAGGCCCTGGCCGTGCACAAGCAGATGGGCTGGGATACGTCCAAGGTCAACGTCAACGGCGGCGCCATTGCCATTGGCCACCCGATCGGTGCGTCGGGCTGCCGCGTGCTGGTCACGCTGCTGCACGAAATGAAGCGCCGCGACGCCCGCAAGGGCCTGGCCTCGCTGTGCATCGGCGGCGGCATGGGCGTGGCGCTGGCCGTGGAACGCAAGTGACATTTTGCCGGGCTTGCCGCAACGAACAAGCGGGCAAGCTGGTCTGAGGGGTGTGCCGGCGGTGGGGAGGGCTTCCCGCCGCCGGCGTCAATAAAAACTAGCCATCAAGGAGTAGATATGACTCAGCGCATTGCATACGTAACCGGTGGCATGGGTGGCATTGGAACGGCCATCTGCCAGCGTCTGGCCAAGGATGGCTACAAGGTCGTGGCCGGTTGCGGCCCCAACTCGCCGCGCCGTGAAAAATGGCTCGAGCAGCAGAAGGCCCTGGGCTTCGATTTCGTCGCCTCGGAAGGCAATGTTGCCGACTGGGATTCGACCAAGGCTGCGTTCGACAAGGTCAAGGCCGAAGTGGGCGAGGTCGACATCCTGATCAACAACGCCGGCATCACGCGCGACGTGGTGTTCCGCAAGATGACGCGCGCCGACTGGGATGCCGTGATCGACACCAACCTGACCTCGCTGTTCAACGTGACCAAGCAGGTCATCGACGGCATGGCGGATCGTGGCTTCGGCCGCATCGTCAACATTTCGTCGGTCAACGGGCAGAAAGGCCAGTTCGGCCAGACCAACTACTCCACCGCCAAGGCTGGCCTGCACGGCTTCACCATGGCCCTGGCACAGGAAGTGGCGACCAAGGGCGTGACCGTGAACACGGTATCGCCGGGCTATATCGCCACCGATATGGTCAAGTCGATCCGCCAGGACGTGCTGGACAAGATCGTCGGCACGATTCCGGTCAAGCGCCTGGGCGCGCCGGAAGAAATCGCCTCGATCTGTGCGTGGCTGGCATCCGAAGAGTCGGGCTTCTCGACGGGGGCGGATTTCTCGCTGAACGGCGGCTTGCACATGGGGTGATGGACGACGAGCCATCCCCGGTTTCCCAGGGTGGCTTTTTGTCTTGGGAAGGTCCTCTGCGGAGGGCCTTTTTTATTATTGCGGCCGCTCGGGAAGCCTGCTACCCCGCAACAATATTGCATCGCACACCCCGCACCGCACCAACGCGCCGGCCTCGGGCCGCAATCCTGTCCCCAAACTCCCGCAATCCATTGCCCCGTGCGGGTTTTCCTTAACGGGTCCGGCTTTCAATAGTGCCTAGTTGGGCATAGAATCAGGGCAGCGGCTAGCCCGCACCAAAATAGATCATGCGTTGCAGGTCAACACGTTGTATCCCCCGCTGGCGGTCTTCGTATTTGCGCACCGCACAGCATGCGGTGCAGCAGCATGCAACAGCGACGATAAAAGGATAGAGCACGATGGCTACCACCAAGAAAGGCGCAGAGCGACTGATCAAGAAGTATCCAAACCGCCGGCTCTACGACACGCAGACCAGCACCTACATCACGCTAGCCGACGTCAAGCAGCTCGTGATGGATACCGAAGACTTCAAGGTGATCGACGCCAAGTCCGGCGACGAGCTCACGCGCAGCATCCTCCTGCAGATCATTCTCGAAGAAGAGACGGGCGGCGTGCCGATGTTCTCCAGCTCCATGCTGTCGCAGATCATCCGCTACTACGGCCATGCGATGCAGGGCATGATGGGCACCTACCTGGAGAAGAACATCCAGGCCTTCATCGACATCCAGAGCAAGCTGGCCGAGAACTCCAAGGGCCTGTACTCCGGCGAGCCCTTCAGCCCCGACATGTGGTCCCAGTTCATGAACATGCAGGGCCCGATGATGCAGGGGATGATGAGCAACTACATCGAGCAGAGCAAGAACCTGTTCGTGCAGATGCAGGAACAGATGCAAAGCCAGGCCAAGAACATGTTTGGCACGTTCCCGTTCAATCAGCCGGACAAGAAGTAAGGCCGGCGCACGCCGCCATGGCATGGCGGCGCGGTATCGCATGGCAGGGCGACAGCGCTGCTGTTCGGTTGCCCGGGCCTGCCCAGGATGAGCCCAGGAGTCGGGCGTCCCCCCTCCTCTGGCGTACAGCCACTAGCCCCCCGACACCGCGTATTCCACCATTAGAATTCCATGGGTCCCGCTTTGCTCAAAGCGGGCTTCGTGCCACTTGATTGGCTGGTTCGACTCGGTTTTGGTATGGTCCCATTTTGGGACTATAATCGGCCCATGCGAATCATTGCGAAACGAAATCTGCTGATGTTCTGCGAGAAGCACCCGGGAGCAAAGCAGCCGCTGCTGGCGTGGCATGAGGAAGCCATCCAGGCGCGATGGTCGACCCCGCAGGACATCAAGGACCGCTACGCGTCGGCCAGTTTCGTCGGTAGCAATCGTGTGGTGTTTAACATCGGCGGCAATAAGTACCGCTTGATCGACGCAGTTGCATACCGCGTGGGCGTTGTGTATGTGAAGTTCGTCGGGACACACGCCGAGTATGACCGGGCCGATGCGGCAACCGTGGAACTGGAGTAACGCATGGACATTCGACCTCTGCACACTGAAGATGACTATCAGGCGGCGCTGGCCGACGTGTCGGCGCTCGTGGATATCGATCCGGCTCCCGGCACCCCGGAAGGGGATCGCCTGGAGATCATGGCAACCCTGATCGAGCGCTATGAGGCGGATCATTTTCCGCTTGAGCACCCGGACGCAATCGAGGCAATTCGCTTCAGGATGGAACAAGGTGGCCTGACTGCGCGCGATATGCAGCCATATTTCGGAAACCTGAATCGGGTGTATGAGGTGCTCAACCGCAAGCGAGGCCTCAGCCTTGCGATGATCCGGCGCCTCAATCAGGAATTGAAGATCCCGGCAGACGTCTTGATCGGCTGACCTGCCTCGCCCGGTCGATCGGTTAAAATCCCCGCATCCGAGGGTAGCATCATCACGCTGTCTACCCCTCTCAAATGTGGCGATTCATACAGCGGACTCGCCTAGTACAGCGCGAATCCCAATGCCCTCCGCAATCCAAGATACAGGCCACGCGCTTCCCGCCGAGGCTAAGCCCGTCCAAGCGGTCGGTTTCGGGTTCTTTCCCGCCCGTCGCCAGGAAAAGCGCTCGCCAGTAGCGCCCGCTCCCGCATGAGCCGGCTGTTCCTTGCTCCCATGGAGGGGCTTGCCGACTACGTGTTGCGCGACGTGCTGACCGCCACGGGCGCGTACGACGGGTGCGTGTCCGAGTTCGTCAGGGTGACGGGCTCCCTGCTGCCCGAGCGCGTCTACGAGAGAGACACGCCCGAGATCCTCGATGGAGGCCATACCCCCAGCGGCACGCCGATGGTGATCCAGTTGCTGGGGAGCGATCCTGAATGGCTGGCGGTGAATGCCGCCCAGGCATCCCGGCTATCGCCGCATGGCGTGGACCTGAATTTCGGCTGCCCGGCCAAAGTCGTCAACCGGCACGGCGGCGGGGCCATGCTGCTGGCGGATCCCGAACTGCTGAACCGGATCGTTGCCTCCGTTCGCGCCGCGGTGCCTGCCAGCATCGCCGTGACCGCAAAGATGCGGCTTGGCGTGTCAGATACGGCGTTGGCGATTGACTGCGCCACGGCCCTGACCGAAGGGGGCGCGGCGTCCCTGGTCGTGCATGCCAGGACCAGGGATCATGGCTACCGGCCGCCGGCCCACTGGGAGTGGATCGCGCGCATCGACGCTGCCGTGGACGTGCCCGTCATTGCCAACGGCGAAGTCTGGACGGTGGCCGACTGGGAGCGCTGCCGGGCTGTCAGCGGCTGCGCCGACGTGATGATCGGGCGGGGCGCCGTGTCGGATCCGTTCCTGGCCTTGCGGATACGCGGACTGATGGACAGATCGCCGTCCAGCGAGGAATGGCCGTCGGTGCTCCGTCATATCGCCGACTACCTGAAGAAATTGCAGGCCCAGGTCGAATGCCTTCATGAGCACGGACGCGTCAAACTGTGGCTCAGCTATCTGAAGCGGACCTGGCCGCAGGCCGCCGAGCTGCATGCAGCCATCCGGCGCCTGCAAGGGGCGCTGGAGGTTCAGGCGGTGATCGAGAGCGCCCTGGAGGGTATGCCGGGGACATCATCCTCGTTGCGATAGGTTTACAACGGCATGTCGGGGATCAGGCGCCGAGAAACTCCGGCAAGCGGTTAAAATGCGCGATTGGCCTTGTACCGCCAGGCGGCCATGCCCCGCCTCGCCCGCCCCACATTTGGAAGTAACCGTGAAAAACCCTTCAGAATCAACGACTAAGAAAGACCATATTCCAAATGTGGGATTCGTGAGCCTTGGATGCCCAAAGGCACTTGTGGATTCCGAGCAGATCATTACCCAGTTGCGCGCCGAGGGCTATGCCATCAGCGGCACCTATGACGGCGCCGACCTGGTGGTCGTCAATACCTGCGGCTTTATCGACGAAGCGGTGCAGGAAAGCCTGGATGCCATTGGCGAGGCGCTGGCCGAGAACGGCAAGGTGATCGTCACCGGCTGCCTGGGTGCGAAGAAGAACGCGGCTGGCGAGGACATCATCACGTCGGTGCACCCGAAGGTGCTGGCCGTGACCGGCCCGCACGCGCTGGGCGAGGTGATGCAGGCCGTGCACACGCACCTGCCCAAGCCGCATGATCCGTTCATGGACCTGGTGCCGGCCGCCGGCATCAAGCTCACGCCAAAGCATTACGCTTACCTGAAGATCTCCGAGGGCTGCAACCATCGCTGCTCGTTCTGCATCATCCCGTCGATGCGCGGCGACCTGGTCTCGCGCCCGGTGGCGGAAGTCATGCAGGAAGCCGAGAACCTGTTCAAGTCGGGCGTCAAGGAACTGCTGGTGATCTCGCAGGACACCAGCGCCTACGGCGTGGACGTGAAGTACCGCACCGGCTTCTGGGACGGCCGTCCGCTCAAGACGCGCATGACCGAGCTGGTCGGCGCGCTGGGCGAGCTCGCTTCCAAGTACGGCGCGTGGGTGCGCCTGCACTACGTGTACCCGTATCCGCACGTCGACGAGATCATTCCGCTGATGTCGCAAGGCCACGTGCTGCCTTACCTGGACGTGCCGCTGCAGCACGCCCACCCGGACGTGCTCAAGCGCATGAAGCGCCCGGCCAACGCCGAGAAGACCATGGACCGCATCCGGGCCTGGCGCAAGATCTGCCCCGAGCTGACCATCCGCAGCACCTTTATCGCGGGCTTCCCCGGCGAGACCGAGGAAGAATTCCAGACGCTGCTGGATTTCATCGCCGAGGCAGAACTGGACCGCGTGGGCTGCTTCGCCTATTCGCCGGTGGACGGCGCCACGGCCAACGACCTGCCGGGCGCCTTGCCCGACGAGGTCCGTGAAGAGCGCCGCGCGCGCTTCATGGAAGTGGCCGAGGAAGTCTCCGCCCGGCGCCTGCAGCGCAAGGTCGGCCAGACCCTGCGCGTGCTGGTCGACGAGATCAACCAGGACGGCGGCATCGGCCGCTCGTCGGCCGATGCGCCGGAAATCGACGGCCTGGTCTATATCGACCCGCCGGCCCAGGGCGCGCCGCGCTACAAGGTCGGGGAATTCGTCTCGGTGAAAATCACCGGCGCCGATGGCCACGACCTGTGGGGCGAAGTCTGAGGCGGCTGGCAACCGCGGGTCCGGATAGGTAAAAGTACGATCGTTCGTTTTGGCGTGCGCGCCGCTATACTGTGCGCTGCAACATCAGCCCAGGAGACACAAAATGACACGTGAAGTGGTGGTGGTGAGCGGCGTGCGGACCGCGATCGGTACCTTTGGCGGCAGCCTGAAGGATCTTTCCCCGACCCAGATGGGCGCCATGGTCGTGCGCGAGGCACTGGCCCGCGCGCAGGTCAGTGGCGACGACGTCGGCCATGTGGTGTTTGGCAACGTCATCCAGACCGAGCCCCGGGACATGTACCTGGGCCGGGTGGCGGCAGTGGAGGGCGGCGTCACGATCGACGCGCCGGCGCTGACCGTCAACCGCTTGTGCGGCTCGGGCCTGCAGGCCATCGTCAGCGCCGCGCAGACCATCCTGCTGGGCGATGCCGATGTGGCCATCGGCGGCGGCGCGGAGAGCATGAGCCGCGCACCGTACCTGGCGCAGTCGGCCCGCTGGGGCGCGCGCATGGGCGACGCCAAGATGCTCGACATGATGCTGGGCGCGCTCCACGACCCGTTCCATGGCATCCACATGGGCGTCACCGCCGAGAATGTGGCCAAGGAATACGACATCTCCCGCGGCCAGCAGGACGAAGCCGCGCTGGAGTCGCACCGCCGCGCCTCGGCGGCCATCCGCGCCGGCCACTTCAAGGACCAGATCCTGCCGGTCACGCTCAAGGGCCGCAAGGGCGACGTTACCTTCGACACCGATGAGCACGTGCGCCACGACGCGGTCCTGGAAGACATGACCAAGCTCAAGCCGGTCTTCGTCAAGGAGAACGGCACGGTGACCGCGGGCAATGCCTCGGGCCTGAACGATGCCGCCGCCGCGGTGGTGCTGATGGAGCGTGCCGAGGCCGAGAAGCGCGGCCTCAAGCCGCTGGCGCGCCTGGTCTCCTACGCGCATGCCGGCGTCGATCCCAAGACCATGGGCATCGGCCCCGTGCCGGCCACCAGGAAGGCGCTGGAGCGCGCTGGCCTGACCGTGGCCGACCTCGACGTGATCGAAGCCAATGAAGCCTTTGCCGCGCAAGCCTGCGCGGTCACCAAGGCGCTCGGGCTGGATCCGGCCAAGGTCAATCCGAACGGCTCGGGCATCTCCCTGGGCCACCCGATCGGCGCCACCGGCGCGCTGATCACCGTCAAGGCCCTGTACGAGCTGCAACGCGTGCAAGGCCGCTATGCGCTGGTGACCATGTGTATCGGCGGTGGCCAGGGCATCGCGGCGATTTTCGAACGACTCTGAACCTGAGGCTGTCTTGCGGCGCGTAGCGACTCTGTTCTTGTCTTTGCCCATGTCCTTGTCACTTCCCGTTTCCCTGTCACTGGCAGCCGGGCTGGCTGCGGCAACGCTGGCCGGCGCCGCGCTGGCCGCCGGCGGTACCGAGCTGTCCACAGGCACGCCCGGCGCCGCCAATGCCGCCGGCGATGCCAGCCAGGTGCAGGGTTTCGGGATCAACCAGGCCATCCGCGAGGGCGAGTCGCGGCGCGGCGCGCAGCTTTCCACCGGGCCCGCGCCCAAGGCGCTCGCGCCGCGGCCCGAGTACCAGTCGTTGCCGGTCTACGTGGGCACGCTCGGTGACCAGCCGGTGCGCCTGCGCCTGGGCCCCAAGCCCGACGAGCGCGACAGCGTGCATGGCGAGTACAGCGTTGGCCGCGCCGGCGGCGTGCGCCTGCTGGCCGGCGAGTTCGACAACGGCGCCTTCCTGATGGAGGAGTCCAATGACGGCACGCACGTCACGGGCAACTGGGAAGGCACCATCGACGGCACCGGCATCGTGCACGGCAACTGGACCGACCCGGTCAACCCGGCAATCGTGCTCCCCTTCATGATCCGGCCGCTGGGCGTGCTGGTGATCCCTCCGTTCGACATGACCCCCAGCAGCGGCATCACCTACGCGCCGCTTGCGCCGAAGTCCTCGATTTCCGGGCGCTAGCGTCAAGTCGTGGCCGGCCGGGCCAGGTAGGCCAACGCGCACCCGAATGCTGGTAAGCTCGAACGTTCATCGAGTTATCGCCAGACGAGGAATCGCCGTGTCCGACCACCAGCCGCCCGAGCAGCCCGCTTCCCAACCCGCCTACCTGGCGACCGTGGCCGTCCAGCCAGAGCTGGACATCGCGCCGGGCTTCGCCTCGTTTTCCCAAGCAACACATCGTGGCTCCACCGTGGTGTTCCGCAACCTGGCGGAGTTGCGCGCGCATGGCGACGGCGCCACCACCTACTGGCGCTATGGCCTGCATGCCACGCCCACCAGCGAGGCGCTGTGCCAGCATCTCACGCTGATCGAAGGCGCGCGCCATACGCTGCTGCTGCCGTCGGGCCTGGCTGCGATCTCCCAGGTGTACTTCGCCCTGGTCAAGTCGGGCGACGACGTGCTGGTCCCAGATAACGTCTACGGCCCCAACCGCGAGCACGGCGAATGGCTGGCACGGGACTTCGGCGTCTCGGTCCGTTATTACGATCCCATGATCGGCGCCGGCATTGCCGGGCTGATCCGCCCCAACACCCGCCTGATCTGGATGGAGTCGCCGGGCTCGGTGACGATGGAAATCCCCGACACGCAGGCCATCGTGGCCGCGGCAAAGGCGCGTGGCGTGCTCACCGCCATTGATAACACCTGGTCCGCCGGCGTCTATTTCCGGCCGTTCGACAAGGGCATCGACATCTCGGTGCAGGCGCTTACCAAATACCAGTCGGGCGGCAGCGATGTGCTGATGGGCGCCGTGCTGACCACCGACGACAAACTCCACGACCGCATCAAGCGCGCCCGCATGCTGATGGGCTGGGGCGTGTCGGCCGACGATTGCTACCTGGTGCTGCGCTCGCTGCCGAGCATGCCCGTGAGGCTGGCGGCGCACGACCGCGCCGCGCGCGAAGTCGCCGAGTGGCTGACCCAGCGCCCGGAAGTGGTCAAGGTCTTGCATCCGGCGTTGCCGGACTGCCCCGGCCATGACTTCTGGCGGCGCGATTTCAGCGGCGCCACTGGCTTGTTCTCGATTGTGCTGCATGCGCGCTACACGCGTGCCCAGGTCGATGCCTTTGTCGAGGCCTTGCGCCTGTTCGCGATCGGCTGGTCCTGGGGCGGCGCGCATAGCCTGGCGGTGCCGTACCACGTCCAGACCATGCGGCCCCAGGGCAGCTGGCCGCCCGTAGGCTGGGAGAATGCCGGCGAGCTGGTGCGCCTTTATATCGGGCTGGAAGACACCCGTGACCTGATCGCCGACCTGCGCGGCGCGATGGAAGCGCAACTGACGGCTTGAAAGGAAAAGGGCCGCGCCGGATAGAGTCCGGCGCGGCCCGTTGGGGCGCTTTGCGGCTATTTGCTCGCGCTGTTTCCAGCCGCCAGGCGCTTAATGCGGGAACAGTTGCAGCAAACCGTCCAGCCCAACGTGGTTGAACGCCACGCTGGCTTGCGCGCGCACCACCGGCTTGGCCCGGAACGCCACCGACAGGCCGGCCACGGCCATCATCTTGAGGTCGTTGGAGCCATCGCCCATGACGATGGCCTGGGACGGGTCCGCGCCGATCTGCGCGCACACTTCCTGCACCGTGCGGGCCTTGACATCGGCATTGACGATCTCGCCCAGCACCTGGCCGGTGAGCTTGCCGTCGATGATCTCCAGCGTGTTCGCGCGGGTGACATCGAGCTTCAGCCGAGGCTTGAGCTTCTCGGTGAAATGCACGAAACCGCCCGAAACCAGCAGTGTGCGCATGCCCAGGGCCTGCACGGTCTGCAGCATCTTCTCCGCGCCGGGCGACAGGCGCAGGCGCTCTTCGTAGACGCGGTCCAGCACGCTGGCGTCCAGCCCCTTGAGCAGGGCCACGCGGCGGCGCAGGCTTTCATTGAAATCGGTGATCTCGCCGCGCATGGCGGCCTCGGTGATGGCCGAGACTTCCGCCTTGAGGCCGCAGAAGTCGGCGATCTCGTCGATGCACTCAATGGTGATCAGCGTCGAATCCATATCCATCGCCACCAGCTTGAAGTCCGACAGCTTGCGGCCCGCTGGCACGATGGCCCAGTCGATGGCGCGCGGGCCGCAGAAGGCATCCAGCGATTCGCGCAGGGCGGGCGTCAGTGGTGTGCTGTCGCTGGCTGTTGCCACGGTTTCGGCACGCAGCGCGAGGGAGGGCGCGTGGGCAAGTGTGCGGATAGCGTCGATATCGGCGGAGGCGAGCGGGGTGAGGCTTTGAAGGATCAGGGGCATGGCGGGTGCGTTGCGAGGCGAGGGCGCGGCGGCGGGTGCGTTGAATGCGAAGACGGTGCCGCGCCAGGCGGCGAAGGACAGTATTGTAACTGTCCCAGTCCCTGCGCCGGGCCTCATAACGGGCAGCGCTTGTCGACGCGAGACACATGACGCCGCGCGGCATGGGTGACTGCCGGCAAATTCAAGGTCGGCTGGCCCATTGGCCGCACGCAGTACTGCGCGGCACACATTGTGCGTTTGCTTCAAGCGGACTAGACTAACAAAACTTAGTTTAACTGGAATGCTATGCAAACCGTCAACATCCATGAGGCGAAGACACATCTTTCGCGGCTCGTCGAGCAGGCGGCCAAGGGGGAACCGTTCGTGATCGCCAAGGCCGGCAAGCCACTTGTGAAGGTGGTACCGCTGAACATGCCAGAGGCCGGCCAGGTGAAACGGCTGGGTTTCATGGCCGGCCAAATCGCTGTGCCGGACGATTTTGACCGGATGGGCGCTACCGAGATCGAACAGCTTTTTGGCGGCGACGCATGAAGTTGCTACTGGACACGCACCTATTGCTGTGGGCGTCCGGCGCGCCGGAGCGCTTATCCGGTACCGCGCGCGCCCTGCTTGAAGCTGCCGACAATGAGCTGTTCTTCAGTGCCGCCAGCCTATGGGAGATCGCCATCAAGCGCGGGCTGGGCCGCGCGGATTTTCAGGCGGACGCGCGGCTATTGCGGCGCGGGCTGTTGGACAACGGCTACAGCGAACTTCCCGTCGCCAGCGAGCACGCTGTGGCGATCGATGGCTTGCCGCCGATCCACAAAGACCCGTTTGACCGCATTCTGGTTGCCCAGGCGACAATCGAAGGCATCACGCTGCTGACCGCGGATGCGCTGGTGGGCCAGTACCCTGGGCCGGTGCGTCTGGTCTGAGAAGAGGCTGCCGCGCGCTCTCCTGCAACCCCTGCCCGTATGGGAAGAGGAGTTGGCGCAACCAGAGGATTATCCGAATCCGGCGTTGCGGCACAACATCGAGAGCGATGGGATTCGCTTGTGTTGACACCTAAAGACCTGCTCGCAAAAGGGCGCAGGGCGGCCGCGTCAGCCGTGCTGTTGTTGAGTGACGGCGATATCGCTGGAGCGTGCAATCGCGCGTATTGCGCAATGTTCGACGCAGCGCATGCAGCTCTGTTTCCAATGTCCTTTTTGTACGAAAAACTTGGATTCTCTGTCCGCGCCGTGCGCGACATCGCTGCGCTGAAAAAAACGGAAGCGATCCAGGCCTGACCTTTCGGCCTGATCGCCGTTCATTGAGGAAGGTCGGGCGCGATCTGCCCGTCGCGCCTTGAGTTGGCTTGCCACCCCTTGGGAGACGCCGATGTCCACGAGTTCTATGCCTACAGCACTCGTCACAAACTCTACCGGCTACGCGGGGCCGCCGGCAGTGGATGCGCTTGGCGAAGCGGGATTTCGAGTCCTCGTTCACGACCGGCAATTCAGCGATCAGGCCGTTCTCGAAGAGTTCCTGCGGTTGCATCCACACGCGGAATATGTTCGCGCCGAAAGTCCAGCCGGATTGCCGGGCGCCGCCATGAATGTTACCGGCAGGCTCGACGCAATCGTCAGCAACGACCACTATCCCGCCGTTCAGACGGCGTCGGAGAAAGCCTCGCTCGAGGACCTGCGTAATACGCTCGAGGTACTCGTCGTTGAGCCATTCGCCATGTTGCAGGCCGCGATTCCCCATCTGAAGGCGCAAGGACGGGGCAATGTCATCGTGATCACGTCATGCCGCACGCACTCCCCAATTCCTGGTGGCGCAATTCCCGACTCGGCGAGAGCGGCGGCAAACGCCATGGTGCGATCCCTCGCGGTCGAACTTGCTCGCCACCAGATTGCCGTCAACGCGATCGCCCCGAATTTTCTCTACAGCGAAGCATACTATCCCCGCGCCACGTTCATCGATGACCCGGTCGGCCGCGCGTACGTCGAGAGAACCGTGCCAGCCCGGCGATTAGGTCGCCCTGACGAAATCGGCGAGGTAATACGGTTCCTCGCGACTACACAGGCCCACTTCCTCACCGGCGCGATCATCGACTTCAATGGGGCCTGGCCGGGCTGTGAGGTTCGTCCGACGTAAAACGTTGCGGCCAATCTTATTGCCTTGATCGACGATCAGATCTGCGCTCTGCCGCCATCCACGAAGAGTTCGATGCCCGTGACGAAACTGGAGTCATCCGATGCGAGAAACAGGGCAGCTTTGGCAACCTCGTCCGCTTCCCCCATCCGTCCCATCGGGATGGTAGATAAAATCTTCGCAATAGCGTCCTGAGGTTGCTGACCAATGATCGGGGTATCAATCGGACCCGGGCTAAGGACGTTTGAACGGATGTGACGGTCCTTCAGCTCCACGGTCCACCCTCGCACGAAATTGCGGATGGCCGCCTTGGTCGCGCCATATACCCAGAAGGCAGGCGTCCCTTTGGCGCTCGCGATGGAGCCCGTGAGAATGATCGACCCGCCGTCATTCAACAGCGGCAGGGCCTTTTGGACGGTGAAGAGCACTCCCTTCACGTTGGTACTGAACAGCTTGTCGAAATGCGCTTCGGTGATATTGCCCAAGGCGGCGAACTCAGCGATGCCGGCGTTGGCGAAGACGATGTCGATTCTTCGCCCTGTCGCGTTGACGTTTTCATAGAGACGATCAAGATCAGCCAACTTGGCGACGTCTCCCTGGATGCCGGTCACATTGTCCCCGATGGCCCTCACGGCTTCGTCGAGCTCCTCCTGGCGACGGCCGGTGATGAAGACGTAGGCGCCCTCGGCGACGAAGAGCTTAGCGGCGGCGAAGCCTATCCCCGACGAGCCGCCGGTGATGACGGCCACCTTTCCCTGCAACTTACCCATGGCGATTACTCCGTTGATTGCTAATTCCGATTGGCAGCGCCTCTGGGCTGGCGCTCAGCTGCCCAAAAATAACCGAGCGCCCATGCTCCGCTGCATTCGAGGATGGTTTGCGCGTACCGACCAACGCCGGCCAGCCAGTCGATCATCTCCTTGGCCGTCCGGCGGCTAGACCTCGAACCGGAACGCCGCCCCGTCGCGCTTCACATGTCCAGCTGTCGGCGCGGCATAGTGGGTGCCGATGACCAGGATTGGCTGGTCGGCCCATTCGGCGAACATCTTCGCGCGGGTGGCCGTCGCAGCCTGGGTGTCGCTGTCGAGGCTCGTTGTCCACTCGGGATGCGCCATTTGGCAGGGATGGTGGGTTATGTCGCCGGTGATCACCGCGCGCTGCCCTTCCGATTCGATCACCACGCTGACATGGCCGGGCGTATGGCCGGGGGTTGGCCTCAGGCAGACCTCAGGAGAGACGCGGTGGTCCATCTCCACCAGTTCGGCCAAGCCGGCGTCGAAGATTGGCCGCACGCTGTCTCCCATGATCGCCTGCTGCTCCTCGTCGCCCTCGTTGCTCCAATGCTCGAATTCGCGCTTGCCGATCAGGTAGCGGGCCTTGGGGAAGGTCGGGACCCACTTGCCGTCCACCAACATGGTGTTCCAGCCCACATGGTCCACGTGCAGGTGGGTGCAGACCACAGCGTCGACACTGTCGCGGCTCCAGCCCGCATCCGCCAGGTGTTGCAGGAACGCCGTCGCCAGCGGGTTTCCGCCCACCAGATGGCGCGGCTTGTCGTTGCCGATGCAGGTGTCGACCATCAGCCTCAGCCCCGGCGCCTCCACTAGTAGGGCGTGGATGGACACGTTGAGCGAACCATCCTCGTTGGCGAAGTGCGGATAGAGCCAGGGGCTGGCCTTCAGCGCCTCCGGCGTCGCGTCCCGCAGGAAAAAGCCCTCCGGATCGTAGGGGAGGGGCATCAGCATCTCGACCACGCAGGTGATCTTCACCGCGCCCACCTGCCAGCTCAACATAGCGTCTTCCTCCTGCTTGCCTTGGACGAGCGCAGTGCGCCGCATCGGCGCGGGGCCATAAAAATGGACGGCGACTTTTCATGGTTTCCTTCTGGCATGGAAAGACAACCGCGAAGGTAGATGCCGCCCTCGACTGGAAACCCAATGTCTTTGCGAATGATCATCACTGGCCCTTACGTCATGTTGCTAATTTGGGTGATTCAACGTTAATTCCATCGGAACAAGCCCGGACGGCGAAACCGTCGAAGCGTTTATCCCGTTGGAGACTCTTCGAGCCAGCGCCGGATATTGGCGACTGTGTCCCGGTAGAAGGTTTCGTAAAGCCCCCGCGATACGTAGCCGATGTGCGGCGTCGCAAGGACGTTGGTCATCGTCCGGAAAGGATGGTTCGGCGGGAGCGGCTCCTGATCGAACACGTCGATCGCCGCGCCCGCGATTTTCCGGGCATGAAGTGCTTCAACCAAGTCGGTCTCAGTGACAATCGGACCGCGGGAGGTATTGATCAAACGGGCCGTCGGTTTCATCAGGGACAGTTCCTCGGCTCCGACCAAGCCCCTTGTTCTTTGGCTCAGGACAAGGTGGACGCTCAAGAAATCGGCCTGCTTGAACAATGTTTCCTTCGACACGAACTCTGCGCCGGCCGCAATAGCGCGCTCCGGGGTGAGGTTCTCGCTCCAGGCGATTACATTCATTCCGAATGCCACGCCGATCCTTGCGACGTGTCGACCGACATTGCCAAGCCCCAGGACGGCGAGTGTCCTTCCCGACAGATCGTCGCCAACGGACTGCTGCCAACCTCCTCGTCTCAAGGACTCGCCTTCGCTTGCGATGTGGCGGGCGCTACCAAGAATGAGGGCCCATGTCAGTTCGACGGTGGGGGCGGATGTATAACCCGTATGAACGACCTTGATCCCTTGCCGATCGGCGGTATCGGTATCAATCGAGGCATTGCGAGGGGCCGTCGACGCGATCAGCTTGAGGCCCGGCAGGCGTTCCAAAATGTCGCGCGTGAGGGGCGTTCTCTCCCGCATCACGCACACGACGGCAAATGGCTTCAGTCTTGCGACGACCGCATCTGCTTCCGCCAGATGGTCATGGAAGATAGTGATGCTCGCCCACGGCTTCAGCGATGACCAGTCGGCAAGCGAGAGAGCGGCGTGCTGGTAATCGTCCAGGACGGCGATCCTGATCGGGCCGCCATCGATGTGCGTTTTCTCCCGGCCGGGCAATTCATCAGCGTTGATCATGTCAGTGCACGATGGGGTTGCCATGTCGATCATTCCGCCAGGACGACTTTGCCAAAGGGCCGATCCTCAATCAGATGGCGCAAGGCTTCGCCCGCATCGCCAAGCGGAT
Organism: Cupriavidus sp. CuC1; assembly: GCF_044627735.1. NCBI lineage: Bacteria > Pseudomonadati > Pseudomonadota > Betaproteobacteria > Burkholderiales > Burkholderiaceae > Cupriavidus > Cupriavidus sp. CuC1. The sequence continues at coordinate 68,578 of NZ_JBIUHC010000025.1, forward strand.
AAACCCGCTCGACGATGGGCTTGACTGATCCGCTGACGATCAGCGGGATGATGTCCCGCCACGCGGTGGCAATCGCGGTCGGTGATTGGGCAAACAAAGAGAAGCCGGCCATCCGCGCGCGTTTCCAGATCAGGTCCGTCACATCGATCGTGGTCTTGCGTCCGGCGGAATAGCCCAGGGTGATCAGGACACCGCCGGGACCAAGGCTGCTCAACGCCTCACTGGTCACGGTGCCGCCGATGCTCTCGATCACGATATCGACACCGCTGCCGGCCGTTATCCGGCGAACACCGTCGGTGAGAGCTTCCGTGCTGAGGTCAATCACGTCTTCGAAGCCAAGCTCGCGTGCGCGAGCGGCTTTCGCCGCGCTGCCGGCCGTCGAAATCACCTTGCCGGCGCCCTGCGCCCGCGCGAGCTGATAGGTTGCGTTGCCGACCGACCCGCCGATTGCCGGAGCCAGCACCGTCATGCCGGGTTTGAATTCGGCCAGCGTCAACGTGATCTGCGCCGTCAGATAGGCCACTGGAAGGCTGGCCGCGACTACGTCGTCGATCACGTCGGGCACGAGCGCCAGATCTTCGGGGCGCACCAGCAGCCATTCTTGCCACGCGCCATGTTCACGAACGCCGTAAGGCCCGGTGAACATCACGCGGCTTCCCACCGCGAGACCGGAGTTGCCGGCATCCTCGATGACACCAGCGCTCTCATTGCCGAGCACCAGCGGCGCCTTGGCCCGAGGGTGCCCACCCGACAGGATCGTATGATCGAGCGGCGTGACGCCGGCGGCCGTGACGCGAACCAGTACCCTGTCTTTTGCCGGTTGCGGCCTGGGCAATTCGATCTGCCGCAAGCCGCCATAGCCCAAGAAAGTCTCCGCCTCGATCGCACGCATCGCCATCTTCCTGTAAAGTTACGGACCTGTACGTTACTTTGATATTAGGAACAGGTCTGTTACTTTGTCAAGCGGGAAATCGGAACGAGTGGAGCATGCGGATATGACGGTAGGAACCCGGCCCCGGCGGGGAGCCCCGCCAAAGGGCGAAGTGAGCGCGCGCGAGCGCATCCTCGCGACGGCAAGCGAATTGTTTTACCGCGAGGGCATTCGCGCCATTGGGGTCGACACGGTCGTCGAGCGATCCGGGGTGTCGAAGACGAGCCTCTATCGCCTGTTTGAATCCAAGGACGCTTTGATCGCCGCCTTCGCTGCCGAACAGGATCGGTTGTTCTGGGCGCGGTGGGATCGCATTGAAGAGCAGCACGCTGATGACCCGCGCGCTTTGCTGGAGGCGCTGCTATCCGGGATCGCAGAGCGGATCGGACTCCCCGCCTTTCGGGGCTGTCCGTTCCTCAACCTGGCGACGGAGTTTCCCGACGACAACCATCCTGGCCGGGTCGTCGCCCGGGGCAACAAGGAGGAACTGCGGGCGAGGCTCGCGACCATAGTGGCCAGGCTTGGCGCCAGTGATCCCGACCGAACTGCCTTTCAGATAACGCTGCTCATCAACGGCGCGTACGTCAGCGGCCTGATGGCAGAACCGGCTGATCTGAGGGGCGACCTCGTCGATGCCGCCATGAAGTTGTTGGACTAGTGGTTTGCCGACTTTGCGCGCATCTGATCCAGGCCAATATCAACTTGTCGATCGATCTTTTGCCATCGCCGTTACGTGACGGCTGCGGCCGGACCTGGAAGCCGGAAGCGGTCGTGCCCCATAACAGCCTCTCGGGCAGACGAGATCAACCCGACCATCATCTGCCCGGCAATCACGCTTATCGCTGTGCCATGGTCATATAGTCGACCGTCAAACCAGCCAACGCCCTAACCCCATTCACCAGCGCCGGCTCATCCACGTAGAACTCCGGGGAGTGATTGGACGGCGCCTTGTTCACGTCCGTGCCCTTGGGCGTGACGCCAAGATTGAAGAACAGGCCCGGCACCTTCTCCTGGTAGAAGGAGAAGTCCTCCGAGGCGGTGGCCTTGGGCGCGATCATCCAGTTGCCGTCGCCGGCCACGCGCTTGAGGGTGGGGGCCATCTTGTCGGTCAGCGCGGGCTGGTTGACGGTGGCGTTGTAGAGTTCCACCACCTTGAAGGTGGCCTCGGCGCCGGCGCTGCTGGCGATGGCCTCGGTGGTGCGCTTCATGCGGGCGTGGATGTCCTTCTTCATGCCTTCGTCGTAGGTGCGCACCGTGCCCATCATCTCGACCTTCTCCGGCACGATGTTCATGCGGTTGCCGCCGTGGATGGTGCCGACCGTGATCACCGAAGGCTCCAGCATGGCGTTGACCTGGCGGCTCTGGATGGTCTGCAGGCCCATGACGATCTGCGAGGCCACCACGATCGGGTCGATGCCGCCCCAGGGGCGCGCGCCATGGGTCTGGCGGCCCTTGACGTCGATCCAGAACTGGTCGGCGGCGGCCATCGACGGGCCGCTGCGCCAGGCCAGCTTGCCCGACTCGATGCCGCTGCTCACGTGCAGGCCGAAGATGGCATCCACCTTGGGATTGTCCAGCACGCCCTCGGCCACCATCTGCTTGGCGCCCCACATATTGCTGCCGTTGGGCTCGAAGTCCGCCGGGCTTTCCTCGGCCGGCTGGAAGATGAACTTGACCGTGCCGGGCAGCTGGTCCTTCATGCCGGCCAGCACCTCGGCCGTGGCCATCAGGATGGCGACATGGGTGTCATGCCCGCAGGCGTGCATCACGTCCACTTCCTTGCCCAGGTACTGGCCGCGGGCCTTGGAGGCGAAGGGCACGTCCACGCGCTCCTTGACCGGCAAGGCATCCATATCGGCGCGCAGCGCCACCACCGGGCCCGGCTTGCCGCCCTTGAGCACGCCCACCACGCCGGTCTTGGCGACCCCCGTCTTTACTTCCATGCCGAGCTTGCGCAGGTGGTCCGCCACCAGCTTGGACGTGCGGACCTCGTAGTTGCCTAGTTCGGGATGCTGGTGGATGTCGCGGCGCCAGGCGATCAGCTGCGCCTCCACGGCCTTGGCGCGGGTATCGATCTGCGCCTGCAGGCTTTCGCTGCCGGCGGCCTGTGCCTGCGCGGCGGCGGGTGCCAGGCACAGCAGGCCGGCGGCCAGCGCGAGCGCGGACACGCCGGCACGCAAGGTGGACGGGGGGCAAGCATGGAAACGATGGGCTTTGGGTGCTGCCATAAAGACTCTCCTCTTGGTTTTTCTTCGTGTTGGAAGCTGGGTTGCGCCTGGCCCTCAGCGGATGCCGAGCCGGGCTCGTGTCTGGCCCAGCGCCACCAGGCTGATCACCGCGCACGCCATCAGGTAGAAGCTCGGCGCCAGCTTGCTGCCGGTGGCGCCGATCAGCCAGGTCAGGATGAACGGCGCGAAGCCGCCAAACAGCGTCACCGCGATGTTGTACGAGAGCGAGAGGCCCGTGGTGCGCGTCTTGACCGGGAAGATTTCCGACGCCAGCGCGGGCAGCGCGCCGAAGTACAGCGTCATCATCAGCCCCAGCACCACCTGCGCCGCCAGCATCACGCCGAAGCCGGGGTAGTGGCTGAGCAGCCAGAACAGCGGCCAGATCGACACCAGCAACAGCAGCGCGGCAAGGCGCATGGGCGGGATGCGGCCATAGCGATCGGACCAGTGCCCGACCAGCGGGGCGAACAGCATCTGCACCACGCCCGTGGCCAGCGTGGCGGCGAACGCCGCCGAAGGCGGCAGGCCAAGCTGCTTGACCGCATAGGTGGGCATGTACAGCACCAGGTACGTCGACACCGTGGCCACGATCACCACGCCCATGGCCAGCAGCAGGCGCACCTTCTGATGGCTGAGCGTGTCGCGCAGCGGCGTCTCGGTGGTCTCGGCCTGGAGGAACTCGGGCGTTTCGTCGACGTGGCGGCGGATGTAGTAGGCCACCGGGCCGATCAGCAGGCCGAACAGGAAGGGCACGCGCCAGCCCCAGGATTGCATCTGCTCGGGCGTGAGCGTGGTGGTGAGCACCGCGCCAAAGCCCGCGGCAAGCAAGGTGGTCAGGCCCTGGCTGGCAACCTGGAAGCTGGAGTAAAAGCCGCGGCGGTTGGGCGCATGCTCGGCGAGAAAGGCGGTGGCGCTGCCGAATTCGCCGCCTGCCGAGAAGCCCTGGATCATGCGCGCCAGCACGATGCCGATGGGCGCCATGACGCCGATCGCGGCATAGGTGGGCAGCAGCGCGATGATCAGCGTGCCCACCATCATCAGCAGGATGGAGAGCGTCAGCGCGGCGCGCCGTCCCTTGCGGTCGGCATAGACGCCGATCACGATGGCGCCCAGCGGGCGCATGAAGAACGACACGCCGAAGGTGCCGAGCGTCAGCAGCAACGAGGTGTTCGCATCGTGGTTGGGAAAGAACAGCGCGGAGATGGTGACGGCGAAAAAGCCGTAGACGACCAGGTCGAACCACTCCAAGGCATTGCCGATCGAGGCCGAGATCACCGCGCGCCAGGGGTGGCGCGAGGCGGGCGCTGCCGATTCCGCCGCGCCGCTGTTGCTGGTCCCGCTTGCCGATACTGCTGTCATGGTGTCTCCCTGTTATTTTTGGACATGACGCAACGGCCGGCCCGCCTTGGCGGCGGCCCGGCTACAACGGAAAACGGCTTAGTTCGCGCGCAGGCTGTCGACCACCTTGTGCAGGAAGGCCTCGCAGGCGGCGAGCTGGTCGAGCGCGACGTACTCGTCGGGCTTGTGGGCCTGCTCGATATCGCCGGGGCCGCACACCACGGCCGGGATGCCGGCGCGCTGGAACAGGCCGGCCTCGGTGCCGTAGGCGACCTTGTTGACGTCGCGGTCGGCGGTCAGCGCGCGCACCAGTTGCGTGATGGCGGCCTGCTCGGCCACGTCGAGCGAGGGCGCGGCGGCGATCTTGTTGATGGTCAGGCCCGCGTCGGCATGCTCGGCGCGCATCTTCGGCAGCAGCACGTCGTTGGCGTAGCCCTGGATGCGGGCGAAGATGGCATCCGGATCGACACCCGGCAGGTTGCGGAATTCGAACACGAACTCGCACAGCGCCGGAATGGTGTTGAGCGCGATGCCGCCGTGGATGGTGCCGGTCTGGGCCGTGGTGAAGGGCACGTCGAAGTCGCGGTCGTAGGGCCCGTTGGCCTTGAACTCGTCGGCGATGTCGCGGATATGGCAGATCAGGCGGGCGGCGTATTCGATGGCGTTGACGCCCTTGGGCGTGAGCGAGGAATGCGCGGCCTGGCCCTTGACGCAGCAGCGGTAGGCGTTGATGCCCTTGTGCGCCACGATCACGCGCATGCTGGTGGGCTCGCCGACGATGCAGCCGGCCGGGGTCACGCCGCGCTCGCGCAGCTCCGCCAGCAGGTAGGGGGCGCCCATGCAGCCGATCTCTTCATCGAAGGACAGCGCATAGTGCACCGGCTCGCGCAGCTTGGCCTCAAGCAGCGTGGGCAGCAGCGCCAGGCTGGTGCCGATAAAGCCCTTCATGTCGCAGGTGCCGCGCCCGTACAGGCGGCCATCGCGGATCACCGGCTTGAACGGGTCGGTGGTCCAGTTCTGGCCGTCCACCGGCACCACATCGGTGTGGCCCGACAGCACGATGCCGCCATCGGTGCTGCCGTCGGCGGCGGGCACGGTGACGAACAGGTTGGCCTTGTCGCCCTGCGGGTTGTAGCTCAGGTGGGGGCGCAGGCCCTTGGCCAGGAAATGATCGCGCACCGCTTCGATCAGGCCGAGGTTGGAGTGGCGGCTGGTGGTGTCGTAGCTGACCAGGCGCTGGGTCCAGTCGAGCGCGCTGCCGCGGGTTGCGGCACCGGCTGGCTTGCTGAGGGTATCGGCTTGCATGGCTTGGGGCCTTTGGCTTTGGGTAACGTGTTAAGTAAATGATGCTACACCGTGCCGGCCCGCGGGTCCATGCACGGTGCACCATCGTGGCCCGCCGCGGCGGCGGCGCGCCGCGAACGGGATCCGTTGCGCAAGGATCAGGCCAGTTGGCGCAGGGTGTGCTTGATGGTCTGCGCGCGCACCGCCACATCCGGCATCTTGGCCTCGATGCGCAGCTTGTCCTGGCCGGCCAGCTTGATATGGCGATTCTTTTGCACCAGCTCGATGATCTTCATCGCGTCGATCGGCGGGTTGGGCAGGAACTGCATGCTGATGGCCGCGTCGTTGGCGTCGATCTTGCGCACGCCCAGCGGCACCGCGGCAATGCGCAGGCGGTGCGTTTCGATCAACGCTTGCGCCTGCGGCGGCAGGCGGCCGAAGCGGTCGATCAGCTCCTCCTGGATATCGTCCACGCGGTCTGCGGTTTCACAATTGGCCAGGCGTTTGTACAGTGAGAGCCGCTCGTGCACGTCGGTGCAATAGTCGCTGGGCAGCAGGGCCGGAGTGCCCAGGTTGATTTCCGTGGTCACGGCCAGCGGCGCCATCAGGTCGGGCTCCTTGCCGGCCTTGAGCGACTTGACGGCGGCGTTGAGCATGTCGGAGTAGAGCTGGAAGCCGATCTCGTGGATCTCGCCCGATTGCTTGTCGCCCAGCACTTCGCCCGCGCCGCGGATTTCCAGGTCGTGCATGGCCAGGTAGAAGCCCGAGCCCAGTTCCTCCATCTGCTGGATGGCCTCGAGCCGGCGCTGCGCGAGCTTGCTCAGGCCTTCCACGTCGTGCACCAGCATGTAGGCATAGGCCTGGTGGTGCGAGCGCCCGACGCGCCCGCGCAGCTGGTGCAGCTGCGCCAGCCCGAACTTGTCGGAGCGGTGGATCAGGATGGTGTTGGCGGTCGGCACGTCGATGCCGGTCTCGATGATGGTGGTGCACAGCAGGATGTTGTCGCGCCGCGCCACGAAGTCGCGCATCACGCGCTCCAGCTCGCGCTCGTGCATCTGCCCGTGCGCCACCGCGATGCGCGCCTCCGGCACCAGCTCGGCGAGCTTGGCGCGCTTGTTCTCGATGGTGTCGACCTCGTTGTGCAGGAAGTAGACCTGCCCGCCGCGCTTGAGCTCGCGCAGGATGGCCTCGCGCACCACGCCGTCTTCCTCGCGCCGCACGAAGGTCTTGATGGCCAAGCGCTTTTGCGGCGCGGTAGCGATCACCGAGAAGTCGCGCAGGCCTTCGAGCGCCATGCCCAGCGTGCGGGGAATCGGCGTGGCGGTCAGCGTGAGCACGTCGACCTCGGCGCGCAAGGTCTTCAGCATTTCCTTCTGGCGCACGCCAAAGCGGTGTTCTTCATCGATGACGACCAGCCCGAGGCGCTGGAACTTGACGTCGTCCGACAGCATCTTGTGGGTGCCGATCACGATGTCGGCGGTGCCGTCGTTGATCTGCTTGATGGCGCCGTCGATCTCCTTCTTGGTCTTGAAGCGCGACAGCTCCACGATGCGCACCGGCCATTCGGCGAAGCGGTCGGATAGATTCTGGAAATGCTGCTCGGCCAGCAACGTGGTGGGCGCCAGGATGGCCACCTGCTTGCCGCCCATCACGGCCACGAAGGCAGCGCGCAGCGCGACCTCGGTCTTGCCGAAGCCTACGTCGCCGCACACCAGGCGGTCCATCGGCTTGCCCGAGGTCATGTCGGCGATCACCGCGGCAATGGCCGCGGCCTGGTCCGGCGTTTCCTCGAAGCCGAAGCTCTCGGCAAACTTCTCGTAGTCCTTGGGCGTGAGCTCGAAGGCATGGCCCTGGCGCAAGGCACGGCGCGCGTACAGGTTGAGCAGTTCGGCGGCGGTGTCGCGGATCTGCTGTGCGGCTTTGCGCTTGGCGCGGTCCCACTGGCCGGAGCCGAGCTGGTGCAGCGGCGCGGTGTCCGGGTCGGCGCCGGAGTAGCGCGAGATCACGTGCAACTGGTGCACCGGCACGTAGAGCTTGCTGCCTTTCTCATAGTCCAGGTGCAGGAACTCCTCCTCGCCCTGGCCCAGGTCCAGCGAGACCAGGCCTTGGTAGCGGCCGATGCCGTGCTCGCTGTGCACCACCGGATCACCGATCTTGAGCTCGGCCAGGTCGCGCACCATCGAGTCGACGGCGCTGGCCTGTTCCTGCTTGCGCCGGCCGGTGCGGCGCGCGGTGCCGGCATACAGCTCGGCCTCGGTGACAAAGTCCAGCGGCTGGCCGCCGTCCACCGCGGGCAGCGCGAAGCCGCTTTGCAGCGGCGCCACCGCGATGGAGAAATGCGACTCGCCCGCCAGGAAGGCGGCGAAATCATCGATCGGCTGCGGGCGCAGCCCGCTCTCGCCGAACAGTTGCAGCAGGGTCTCGCGCCGGCCGGCGGAGTCCGCGCACATCAGCACGCGCCGGTCTTTTTTCAGCAGCAAGGCTTCCAGGTTGACCAGCGGATCTTCCGCGCGCCGGTTGACCGAGACATCGGGCAGCGACTCGGCCAGCGGCACGGTGTCGCCGGTAGCGGTGGCCTGCAGCACCAGCCGCGCGAGCGGCTTGGCGCCGGCAAAGAACTGCTCTTCCGACAGGAACAGCGCGGCCGGCGGCAGCAGCGGCCGCTCGCGGTCATGGCGCATGAAGTTGTAGCGCTGCGTGGTGTCGGCCCAGAAGCGGCGGATGGCCTCTGGCACATCGCCGTCAAAGGCAAGCTGGCTGTTGGCGGGCAGGTAATCGAAGACGGTTGCCGAGCTTTCAAAGAACAGCGGCAGGTAGTACTCGATGCCGGCCGACGGCACGCCATTGCCAATGTCCTTGTAGATCGTCGATTTGCTCGGATCGCCTTCGAACAGTTCGCGCCAGCGGCCGCGAAACGCGGTGCGCGCGCCTTCGTCGAGCGGGAACTCGCGGCCCGGCAGCAAGCGCACTTCCTTCACGGGGTACAGGCTGCGCTGCGTATCGGGATCGAACGCACGGATGGTTTCGATCTCTTCGCCGAACAGGTCGATCCGGTACGGCAGCGGCGAGCCCATCGGGAACAGGTCGATCAGGCCGCCACGCACGCTGTACTCGCCTGGCCGCATCACGGCGCTGACATGCTCGTAGCCGGCCAGCGTGAACTGCGCCTTGAGCGCGGCTTCGTCCAGCTTCTCGCCCTGCTTGAAGAAGAAGGTGTAGGCCGCCAGGAAGGCGGGCGGCGCCAGCCGGTAGAGCGCGGTCTGCGCCGGCACCAGCATGATGTCGCACTGGCCGCCCTGGATGTCGTGCAGCGTGGCGAGCCGCTCCGAGACCAGGTCCTGGTGCGGCGAGAAGCTGTCGTAGGGCAGGGTTTCCCAGTCGGGTAGCAGGCGCACCCGCAGGTTTGGCGCGAACCAGGGGATTTCCTCGGCCAGCCGCTGCGCGTCGACCGCATTGGCGCACACCACCGCCAGCATCGGCACACGCTCCCTGTGCTGGCTGGCGTAGGCGGCCAGCGCCAAAGCGTCGGCGGAGCCCGGCAGGCCGGACACGGTATAGCGCTGGCCGGCCTTGACCAAGGGGAGGTTGGCGAAGGGGGCGGGACGGTTGGCTTCAGGCATCGGGTACGGGCTGGCTTGTTGACGGCTTTGAGGCGTTGCGGGGCAAAAGAGCGCGGCCATGCAACAGCGACACCCCGCCGGCATTGCGGGCGGGGTGTGGGCGAAGCATGCGACGCCCGGCGGGCGCTCGCGCTGATCGACGCCCGCATGTCCGCGAGCGAAGGCCGTATTATAGAATGCGCTCCGAATCCGCGTTTTCAATACCGCGCTTCCCGTTCCCCTGCCCATGGCGGGGGCCTTGAAGCCTTGCGCCGTGCTCTTGGCATGGCGCTCACCTTGCTCCTCACGCTATCCGTGTCTGCTCGCCGATTTGCCTTGATTCCCTGTGCCGGTACCGGCAGCCGTGCGGGCGGCAGCCTGCCCAAGCAATACCAGACCGTGGCCGGCCGGCCGATGATCTGGTACGCGCTCGCCGCTTTTGCCGCCTGCGATGCCATCAGCGCCACCGCGCTGGTGCTGGCGCCCGACGATATGCCGCTGGAGTCCCGTTTCGGCGCGGCGGCGTTTGCCGGCCTGCGTTTCGACACCGCCTTCGTGGGCGGCGATACGCGCCATGCCTCGGTGCTGGCTGGCCTGCATCACCTGGCGCAACTCGGCGCCACGGACCGCGACTGGGTGCTGGTGCATGATGCGGCCCGCCCAGGCCTGACGCCCGCCATGATCCACGCGCTGGTGCGCGCGGTGGAGGGCGACGGCGCAGACGAAGACGGCCCCAACGCGGCCATCGGCGGCATCCTGGCGGTGCCGGTGCCCGATACGCTCAAGCGCGCCGATGCGGCCCCCGGCGGGCAGCCGGCGGCCGTGGTGCGTATCGGCGCCACGGTCTCGCGCGAGGGCTTGTGGCAGGCGCAGACGCCGCAGATGTTCCGCTTGGGCGTATTGCGCCAGGCGCTGCAGGAAGCGCTGGCGGCGGGCGCGGTGGTGACCGACGAGGCCAGCGCGATCGAGCGGCTGGGCCTGCATCCGCGCCTGGTCAACGGCTCGCTGCGCAATTTCAAGGTGACCTATCCCGAGGACTTCGCGCTGGCCGAACTGCTGCTGGGCGAGGGCCCTGCCGCCAAGCCCTGAATGCCAACGTGCATCTATCCCCATCCATTCCCCATTACCGATCCTGAAGGAGTATTGCTCCCATGACCCCATTCGATATCCGCGTCGGCCAAGGCTACGACGTGCACGCGCTGGTGCCGGGCCGCAAGCTCATCCTGGGCGGCGTGGACATTCCCCATGACCGCGGCCTGCTGGGCCACTCCGATGCGGACGCGCTACTCCACGCCATCACCGATGCACTGTTCGGCGCGGCCGGCCTGGGCGATATCGGCCGCCACTTCCCCGATACGGATCCGCGCTTTGCCGGGGCGGACAGCCGTGTGCTGTTGCGCGAGGCCGCACGCCGCGTGCGCGAGGCAGGCTATGAGATCAGCAACGTGGATGCAACGGTGATCGCGCAGGCGCCGAAGCTGGCGCCGCATATCGGCGCCATGGTGGCGAACCTGGCGGAAGACCTGGGCTTGCCCGCCGCCAGTTGCAACGTCAAGGCCAAGACCAATGAGAAGCTGGGCTTCGAGGGACGTCAGGAAGGCATCGTTGCGCAAGCCGTGGTGCTGATCTGGCGTGGCACGATCGTCTCCCCGCAGGATTGATGCGGGGGTGAGGCCGAGTTGAGGCCGGATTGAGGCCGGGTTGAGCGCAGCGGGCGCTCAGCTTGTGGCGGCCGCTCCGGTTCCGGCCGCGTTCTCGGTCGGGAGCGCGTAGATATAGTCGATCAACCGGGCCATCGGGCCCGAGCGCGCACCGGCTTCGGTGCGTTTGACAAAACCCATCTGCTGGCAGAGCTGGTTGGCGGATTTCATTTCCGGCATGGTGCGCACCAGCAGCGCGCCGGCGCCGATATCGCGCGCGCGCTGGACGCAGACCTGCATCAGCGTGCGGCCAAGCCCCAGGCCGCGTGCCTGGGGGCTGACCGCCAGCAGCCGGGCTTCCGGCAAGGCGAGCGTGATGGTGCTGCCGTCCAGCGCCTGCAATGTGGTGCCCGGATGGCAGAACAGCACCGCGCCGTTGATGCCGTGATCGGTTTCCGCCACCCACCATTCCATTTCCGAAGTCGACGCGGCCAGCACGGCTTTCATGCCCTGCTGGAAGGACTCCCGGCAGTCCTCCATGATCTCCAGCTCATATTGCCCGTAGGCCTGCTGGGTCACGGCGGCAATGTCGCCCCAGTCCTGCACGGTGGCGAGGCGGTAGTGAAAGCGGGGGGAGGTATGCGAAGGAAGGGTGCTCATGGCAGAGGGGCGAAGGCTGTGACCTTGCTGGATTGTAGGCCCTTCGGTGCACAAATGCAGTCAGTGAATTACCGACTTGGCACCTCAGCTACAGACTTGCGCCGACGTGCGCAACATGCTGGGCACGCCCCGCCGGTGTTGCGCCGCGGGGCTTTCGGGGAAGTACCGGTTGCACCATGCAGGGCCGGGCCGGCGTGTGCCGGCCGCAAGCCCGATGCGACCTTATTTCACCTTATTCCGCCGCAATGACGTTGGCGGCTGCCACGACCACGGCGGCAATGCGGCCTACGTCGCGCAGTTGCTGCGCCGTCATGCCTTGCTCGTTTTTGAGCAGCGCGTAGTGCGACTTGATGCAGAAATGGCATTTGCCGACGATGGACGCGGCCAGCGCGTACATCTCGAAGCGGCGCTTGTCCACGCCGCCGTGCGTGGCGTACGCATTCATGCGCAGGCCCGCCGGTTGCGTCGCGAGATCCGGGTCATCGGCCATTTCCACGAACGGGTACCAGACGTTGTTCATGCCCATCAGCGCGGACGCGGTGAGTACCGCATTGGTTTCCTCGGGCGACAGCACGCCCGCGTTGCGGATCGCGTCGACGATCACGCGGCTCTTGGCGGCAAACGCCGCGGCCAGTGCCACGGCCACCGCATCGTTGCCCTCGAGCGAGGAGCGGGCGATGGTGCCGTCAAGGTTCAGGCGGATATCCTTGGCGTAGTCAGGAATAAGGCCTTTAATCGTGCTGAGGAATTCCATACAAATCTCCTATCGGTGGGGTCTCAAAAAACCCGCCATGGCGGGTTTTGAGGCGCGGGCCGAAGCCCGGCGCGCAGATCGTCACAAACTGCCGGCTGCTTGACAGCTTACAGCGTGGCACCGCCAACAGCGCGGTTGCACGGGCACAGCTCGTCGGTTTGCAGGCCGTCGAGGATACGCAGCACTTCGTCCGGGTTACGGCCGACGTTCAGGTTATTGACCGACACGTGCTGGATGGTATTGTCCGGATCGACGACGAAGGTAGCGCGCAGAGCGACGCCGGCAGCGTGGTCACGCACGCCGAGCTGGTCGATCAGCGAGCCGGTCACGTCGGCGAATTGCCATTGGTCCAGCTTGTTCAGGTCCTTGTGCTCACGGCGCCATGCCAGCTTCACGAATTCGTTATCGGTCGAGCCGCCCAGCACGATCGCGTCGCGGTCGGCGAAGTCGCCGTTGAGCTTGGCGAAGGCAACGATTTCAGTCGGGCACACGAAGGTGAAGTCCTTCGGGTAGAAGTAAATGATCTTCCACTTGCCCTCGAACGACTTTTCGGTGATGTCTTCAAAGGCCGACTGGCCGTTCTCTTCATGGTTGTTGAAACCCGGCTTGACACCGACGACGTGGAAGGCTTCGATCTTGTCACCAACGGTCTTCATAAACTGCTCCTGGATACGGTTGAAGAGAGACGCTCGCGCTGCAAGCCGGGCTATCACCAACGGGTAAGGCCAGGCTGCCGCGCAACGAACATGGATTATGCGTCATCCCCGTGTGGCGCGGCTAATTGATATTCTCAAAGAGCCCGATAGCCAAGCGCGGGGAGCCGCGCATCCGGCAGGCGCGGGCGCCAGCCACAGATGGTGGCGCCGGCATATTGCGGCGCGATGTCAGCCGCGGTGTTCGCAGCCGCCTGCCGGAACAGCGAGTCTACCCCAGCAGGGCCGCCCTCGTGAACCGGCCTTGTGCACCGCGTTGTGATCCTCAGGCCGCCTTGGGCGCGGGCTCGACGTAGGCATGCTGCCGTCCGCCACGGAAAATCACCAGCGTGGCGATCAGTCCGCACGCAGCGGCAAACATCAACCACAGGCCAGGCGCGGCCTTGTTGCCGGTGCTGTGGATCAGGTAGGTCGAGATGGCCGGCGTGAAGCCGCCGAACAAGGCCGTGGCCAGGCTATAGGCCAGCGAAAAGCCGGCCGTGCGCACCGCGGGGGGCATCACTTCGGTCAGGGTCACCACCATCGCTCCGTTGTAGCTGCCGTACAGGAAGGACAGCCACAGCTCGACCATCAGCAGGCGGCCGAACGACGGCTCCGCCACCAGCCAGGACACCGCCGGATAGGCCGTGAGCAGGGTGAGGATGGTGAAGATCACCAGCAGCGGCTTGCGGCCCACGCGGTCGGACAAGGCGCCCATCAGCGGCAGCCAGATGAAGTTGGACAGCCCCACGCACATGGTGACGATCAGGTTGTCCACGTCATCGAGCTTGAGCACGGTCTTGCCGAAGGTCGGGGTGTACGCGGTGATCATGTAGAACGAAACCGTGGTCATCACAACCATCATGCAACCGGCCACGATGATGCGCCAGTTCTCCAGCATCGAGCGATAGATCTCGTTGATGCTGGGGCGATGCTTGCGGGTCTTGAACTCTTCGGTTTCTTCCAGCGAGCGGCGGATCAGGAAGAGGAATGGCACGATCAGGCAGCCGATCAGGAACGGAATGCGCCAGCCCCATTCGCCCATTTCCTCGGGCGACAGCATGGAGTGCAGCACCACGCCGAGCAGGCCGGCAAAGATCACCGCTACCTGCTGGCTGGCCGATTGCCAGGCCACGTAGAAGCCTTTCTTGCCAGGCTTGGCGATTTCCGCCAGGTAGACCGACACGCCGCCCAGCTCAACGCCTGCGGAGAAGCCCTGCAGCAGCCGGCCTACCAGCACCAGCAACGGCGCGGCCACGCCGATCGACGCATAGCCCGGCACGCAGGCGATCAGCAGGGTGCCGAGCGCCATGAGGACCAGGGTCATGATCAGGCCCTTGCGGCGCCCGTGGTGATCGATATACGCGCCCAGGATGATGGCGCCGAGCGGACGCATCAGGAAGCCTGCGCCGAAGGTCGCGAGCGAGAGCATCAGCGAGGCGAACTCGTTGCCGCTGGGGAAAAACGTCTTGGCGATGGCGGCGGCGTAGAAGCCGTACACCATGAAGTCGTACATTTCCAGGAAGTTGCCGCTGACAACGCGGAACACGGTGCGGAACCCGTGTTGCTGGGAGGGGGAGTTTGACATGTTGCTGTCTCTCGCAGACGCCGCCGGTTGGTTCCGGTGGCTTGATTTTGATCGGGCGCCAGAGGGGCGGTTTTCCCCTTTTTTGAGGGGGATGGCCTTGGCTGGGCTTGCGCTTGGGGGTGTGCTGATGACGGCGGCAAGTTTGCGCCGGAGGGGCTGTCATTACGCTGTCAAATGGCTTTCAGTTTGATATCAAACGCTGTCGAAAGCCTGTCAGTGGGAGGAAGGGAGGAGATGGGGCTAGGGTTACTACGGAGGGGTGTGATTTTGCGGTAACTTGGGGCAGCTGCGGTAACTTGGGGCAACTGCAACTGCAACTGCTTAACGTCAAAGTCAAAGGCAGTTTCACCTCCCCTGCGGGGAGGCGACCTACTTTTTTGTCTTGCTTGCCAAAAAAGTAGGCAAAAAAGGCGCCCCATACGGCCTAGGTAAACCTTGACGGCTCGCTACGCGTCGCGCGTGGGTGTTTCCCGCCTGACTGGCGGGAAACACGGCCGAACCAGTGGGACAGCGATGTCCTCAAATCACCATTCGGTGTAGCCGTGATTTCCGCCCCCAGGCGGCAATCACCTGCCCGCGATGCGCA
>NZ_JBIUHC010000026.1:0-81898 GCF_044627735.1 Cupriavidus sp. CuC1
ACGCACAAGAAGAGTCCCAAGGCCGTGCGTCCGACGCCACCTCGGAAACGCGGACATCCTCCCAGTCTCGATCGCCCCCGGCAAAATCGGCCGTGGAGACGTGACGACTCCGGTTAAATGGATACCCCACAGCAACGATTTACTGAAAATTCTTTCCAAGAATTAATCGCGGTAAATCCACTGCCCGCCAGCTTGAGCTAGCCAGGCTTCACGCCTTGGCCGCGCACTCCACCGGCGGCGTCTCGTCGCCATCCCCCAGCGGCCGCTGCAACAACACCGTATCGATCCACTGCCCGTGCTTGAAGCCGACGGATTGCAGCCTGCCTATGGTGCGAAAGCCCACCCGTTCGTGCAACGCCAGCGAGCCCGCGCCTTCTCCGCTGGCCGTGCAGGCCACCACCGCCACCATCTGCCGCCACGGACCGCTCTCGCAGCGCGACACCAGCGCGGCTAGCAGCGCAAGGCCGAGGCCCTGGCCCCGGTAGCGCTCGTCGATATAGACCGAATCCTCGATGGCAAAGCGGTAGGCGCTGCGCGTGCGGTAGGCGGACGCATAGGCGTAACCCAGCACCTCGCCGCCGCGCTCGGCCACCAGGTAGGGCAGGCCCTGGCGTTTCACCTCGGCATGGCGCAGGCGGATGTCGTCCACGCCTGGCTCGACTTCCTCGAACGACGCGCGGCCGTGGCGCACATGGTGCGCGTAGATGGCCTGGATGGCGGGGATGTCCTCGCCGGTGGCGTCGCGGATCGACAGACTGGCGCAGGCCTGGACGGCGACGGTGGCATTGGCCACGGCCATCGGCGTGGCGGAGGCGGCGCTGAGTGTGGCGAGAGGGGCTTTCATGATGCTGGCGCGGCGAGAGGTCTGGGCAGGTGGGCCGGATCGAGCGTAGTCGATGCCGGAGGAAAAGCGAAACACGGATGGAAGCCGTGTTGCAGCGAGTTGCCCCGCAGCAGGCAAGGGCCGGGGCACGCTGCAACCTTACCTTGCGCCGATGCTATAAAGGAAGCTTCGCTGACTTATGCAGCGCATAAGAAATTCTTTGCCATGCGGCATCTCAATCCCGACTTCCTGCAGGCCTTTTCGCTGGTTTGCGATCTTGGCAGCTTTTCGGCGGCTGCCGAGCGCCTCGGATTGAGCCAGCCGGCGGTCAGCCTGCAGGTCCGCCAGCTTGAGCAGCGCTATGGCCTGCGCCTGCTGGAACGGGTGGGACGCCATGTGCTGCCCACCGCAGCCGGCGAGGATCTGCTGGCGCACGCGCGCGGCGTGGCCGGGGCGCTGGCCGCCGCCGACGACAGCATGGCGCGCCACGCCGGCGGGGTGATCGGCCGGGTGCGGCTGGGTACCGGCGCCACCGCCTGCATCTACCTGCTGCCGGCGGTGCTGCGCGACCTGCGCCGCGCCATGCCGGCGCTGGAGATCGTGGTCAGCACGGAAAACACCGGCGAGGCGCTCAAAGGAGTGGAAGACAACGCCCTGGACCTGGCCTTCGTGACGTTGCCTGCCTCCGGCCGGATGTTCGACATCACGCCGCTGCTGGAAGACCCGTTCGTGGCGATCGGCCCGGCCGACGACGCTGCGCTGCCGGCCACAGTGACGCCGGCCGATCTGGCCGGCAGGCCGCTGGTGCTGTTTTCGCCCGGCGGCAATACGCGCCGGCTGGTGGACGAATGGTTCCTGCGCGCCGGCATCAGCGCGCGCCCGGTGATGGAGCTTGATAGCGTCGAGGCGATCAAGGAGCTGGTCGGCGCCGGGCTGGGTTACTCGGTGCTGCCGGGCATGGCGTTGCCGCCAGGCCAGCCGCGCGCGCGGATCGCCGTGCGCCCGCTTGCCCCGCCGCTGGCGCGCACGCTGGCGCTGGTGCTGCGCCACGACAAGCCGCTGCGCGCCGGGCTGCGCGCCACCGTGGCGGCCCTGCTACGGCTTGCACCCGAAAAGGAAAGCCCGCCTTGAGCTGATATGCCACCTCTCGGGGGCATGCGGGCAGGCAGCGCCGCTTGTATAGTGCGGGTTTCAGCCCCGGAACCGGACGGGCCAGGGGCATCAGTCGAACCAGGAGTACCGCCATGATCACCATCTATCACAACCCCCGTTGCTCGAAATCGCGTGAAACCCTCGCGCTGGTCGAGGCAGCCGCCGGCCGGCTGGGCGAGCCCGTGGAGATCGTGGAATACCTGAAGACGCCGCCCACGCTGTCCACGCTCAAGCAGCTCCATACCATGCTGGGCGTGCCGGTGCGCGAGATGGTGCGCAACAACGAGGCGCCTTACAAGGAGCTGGGCCTGGCCGATCCGGGCCTGACCGATGCCGAGGTGCTGGGCGCGGTGGCCGACCATCCCATCCTGCTGCAACGCCCGCTGGTCGTGCGCAACCGCCGCGCCGCCATCGGGCGTCCGCCGGAGAACGTCGCCCCCTTGCTGGCCTGAGCCGGCACCGGCAGCGCACCCGCAAACCTTGGCCCCAGAATAAAACCGGCCCCCACCTAGGTGGGGGCCGGCCCGGTCAGGGAGGCTGATTTGCTTCAGGCGGGTCGTCTAATGAACACCCAGCCAGTGCATGGCCTCCTGGCCGAAAGCGATTGCCGCCAGGACTACCAGCAGGATCACCAGCGTCACCGCGCTCACGTAGACCGTGGCCTTGGCGACTTCGGCGTCTTCCTCCAGGGAATGCGGGCGGGTGGACTCGCGCGAAGATGGCGTCGCGTGCGGCCAGTGCAACCGGCCGACCATTTGGCGCAAGTGCAGGTCGGGATGGAAACGCATGGGCGACACCTCCTGGGCGTGGCTCGCGAGGCCGTGTAAGCCGTATATGGCGTGGCACCGCGGCAGCCCTGAGACAGGGTGGGTTCGGATGCCATATACATCTTAACTATAGCTGGCGCCACACAGGATGCGAAGCTGGCGCAGGTGGCCGCCGGCAATCTGCCGGCGAGCAGGCTCAGGCTGCCGGGGTGGCCGGCGATGCATCGCCTTCGGACGCGGCCTTGGCAGCAGCATCGGCGGCGGCCAGCGTGGCCTGCCGCGCGCGCAGCTCCGCAAGCATGTTGCAGAACAGCGCGCCTTGCTCCAGCGCATCGTCCAGCGCCACATGGGTGTGCGGCAGCGGGTCCTTCCATGCGGCGGGCAACGCCGGCTTGACGGTCCTGCGGTAGGGCAGCCCGGTCATGGCGAACCCCAGCGTCTTGATGTCGAGCGCGGCCCAGCCAAACGGCGAGCGGCCGGCAAAACGCATCATGTACCAGAACATCCAGGTGAAATCGAAGCCAGCCGGAAAGGCCACGAAGACCGGCTTGCCGGGCAGGCTTTCCACCCACTCCACATAGCGCACCATGGCCCGCTCGGGTGGCTCCAGGTCTTTCCGGCAGGCGGCCCAGGCTTCCTGCTGGGTTTGCCACCACTGCATCTGGGCCGGATGACCGGCGGCGCCCGGCAGCGTTTCCAGGTTGGCCGAGAAGGTGCTCAGCACGGTCTTGTCCGCCAGCATGGCGGCGGAGGCGAACGACAGCATGGAGTGCGGCCCCGGGATGGGGCCGTCGGCCTCCACGTCGGTGCTTACATAGATCTCGGGACGGGTGTCAGGTGCCTGTCGTTTGGCCATGTCCTGCCTTGGGAATGAAGTCCGGGGAAAGCGGGTTGCGGGCTTAGCCCACTAGGCCACTAGCCCACATCAATCAGGTGGTCCGCCACATACGGGTTGTTCTTGCGCTCCTCGCCAAAGGTGGAGACCGGTCCGTGGCCGGGCACAAAGGTGACGTCTTCGCCCAGCGGCCACAGATGGGTGCGGATCGAGCGGATCAGGTCGGCGTGGTTGCCGCGCGGAAAGTCGGTGCGGCCGATCGAGCCGGCGAACAGCACATCGCCCACGATGGCGAGCCGGTTGGCGCGCGAGAAAAACACCACGTGGCCGGGCGTGTGGCCCGGGCAGTGGTAGACCTCCAGCGTCTCGCTGCCGAACTGCACGGTGTCGCCCGTGTCCAGCCAGCGCTGCGGCTCGAAGACCTCGGCGTGGCCAAAGCCGAAGCGGCGCGTTTGCTCCGGCAATTGCTCGATCCAGAAACGCTCTTCCTCGTGCGGCCCCTCGATCGGGATCCCGAGTTCGCGCGAGAGCGACGCGGCGCCCGCGCAATGGTCCACATGGCCGTGCGTGAGGAAGATCTTCTCCAGCGTCACGCCGTGCTCCTTGACCGCGGCATGGATGCGGTCAAGGTCGCCGCCGGGATCGGTCACCGCGGCGCGGCCGGTGGTCTCGTCGATCAGCAGCGCGCAGTTCTGCTGGAAGGGCGTCACGGGAATCAGTAGGACTTGCATGGAGTGGAATTCGGGAGGGGGAACACAGGACGTCGCGGACGCCGTGAGCGCCTGATGCGCCACAACCGGCGCAGCCGCCGGCGGGCCCGCGATTGGAATAGTCCTCGCATTGTAGCGTCGGGCATACTGGAACGTGCTGCGCGAGGCAGCGCGGCAAAGACATCAAGCCATGCGGGCATCACACCCGTGAAAGCCTTGCCAGGACTGGCATTGCGCCCCACAGCCGCCGAATCGGGTACGGTTTTTACCGTCTGTTACAGACAATTCGTAACATAATCAAGGGCCATAGGTGTAACTGCGTGATGCTAGACTCCCGCGATGCCTTGGTTAGCCCCCTATCTTTCCCGCCCCGGGCGGATCGTCCGCCTGTGCCTGCACGCTTCGTGCGCGCTGGCGCTGGCCGCCTGTGCGATCCCGCCGGCGGATCAATCGCAGGAGGGCGGGCCCACCGCCGCCACCCCGGGAAGCGCAAAGCCCGCCAAGCCGGGCAAAGCGGCAAAGGGCGCACCTACGGACCAAGCCCAGAAAGACAACGGCAACGGCTGGGGCCTGTTCCGCTGGGGCAGCACCGGTTCGCTGGGCGAAGGCAGGGGCCAGGGATCGTTGGAAGGCCTGCGGCCCGATCTCGGTTCCTACGAGCAGCGTGGCATGGCGTCCTGGTATGGCAAGGGCTTCCATGGCCGCAAGACCGCCAATGGCGAGCGCTTCGACATGCGCGCGATGACCGCCGCGCATCCCTCGCTGCCGCTCGATAGCTGGGTGCTGGTG
Source organism: Cupriavidus sp. CuC1 (assembly GCF_044627735.1). Lineage (NCBI taxonomy): Bacteria > Pseudomonadati > Pseudomonadota > Betaproteobacteria > Burkholderiales > Burkholderiaceae > Cupriavidus > Cupriavidus sp. CuC1. The sequence goes on from NZ_JBIUHC010000026.1 coordinate 5,077, forward strand.
CGCAACCTGCGCAACAGCAAGGTAGCGGTTGTTCGCATCAACGATCGCGGGCCATATCACGGCAACCGCGTCCTCGACGTGTCCTACGGCGCCGCCAAGCGACTCGGTTTCACCGAGCACGGCTCGACCCAGGTGGAGATCCGGCGCCTGTCGCGCTCCGAGGTGGCAGCGCTGGGGCCGCAGATCGCGCCAAGCGACGACGATGCGGGCGACGGCGGCGACGATGCCTACACCGGTTCCGAACTGGCCGACAACCCGGCCAAGCCAGCGCGCACGGCCCGCAAGACGCGCAAGCCGGCGAGCACCAAGCGCAAGAGCCGCTGAGCCGTGGCGCGGACCATGCAGCCAAGCCAGGTCCGCGACGCCGTCGGCGCCAGCCTCACTCTCCAGTTCGATTTACTCCGTGGTTTCGTCGTCGGTGCTGTCTTCGGCGCGCTGGGCCAGCGCCAGCCGGTACAGCGCATCGGTCGGGGCGCCGGTAATGGCGGCGGCGAGCTTGGCGGCCCGCTTGGCCGGCAACTCGGCCAGCAGCAGGCCCAGCACCTGCTGGGCGCGGGCGTCGGGCAGGCCTGCCTCCGCCGCCACGGGCGATGCGCCTTCCACCACCAGCACGAACTCGCCCTTGGCGCGCGACGGATCGGCGGCCAGCCAGGCCGGCGCCTCGCTCACGGGCAGCACCTTGATTTCCTCGAACAGCTTGGTCAGCTCACGGCCGATCAGCAGCCGCCGGCCGGCCGGCAGCGCGGCGGCCAGCGCCGCCAGCGTGTCAGCGATGCGGTGCGGCGCCTCATACACCACCCAGGCATGGTCCAGCGTGGCCAGCCCGGCGATGGCGTCGGCGCGCGCACGCGCCTTGGGCGGCAGGAAGCCGGCAAAGGTGAAGCGGCCGTCACCGCTGTCGAGCATCGCGCCCGCCACCGACAACGCCGCCACCGTCGCGCTCGGGCCGGGCAGCGGCACCACCGCGTGGCCGGCGGCGCGGGCCGCTTCCACCAGCCGTGCGCCCGGATCCGAGATGCCGGGCGTGCCCGCATCGGACACATAGGCAATGCGCTCGCCGGCCGCCAGCCGCGCGTTGATGCGCTCGGCCGCTTCGCGCTCGTTGTGCTCGTGCACCGCCAGCAGCGGGCGGTGCAGCCCCACGCGCGTGAGCAGTTGCCCGGTATTGCGGGTGTCCTCGCAGGCCACGGCGTCGACCAGGCCGAGCACGTGCAGCGCCCGCAGCGAGAGATCGGCCAGGTTGCCGATCGGGGTGGCAACCACATACAGGGTGCCGGACGGGTAGGACTGGCCGGCCGCCAGGGAGATCCAGTCAGTCATGCTTGAGAACTTCCGTTGAAACCATCATTCAAATCCACGATGTCGCCGACGCAGGCGCGGGGAGCCCGGGCCGAGTCGCGCGCGCTGGACTACCTGGAGGGGCAAGGCCTGGCGCTCGTGGTTCGCAATTATCGCTGCAAAGGCGGCGAGATCGACCTGATCATGCGCGAGGCCGACGGCACGCTGGTCTTTGTCGAGGTGCGCCAGCGTGCCAGCCGCGCCTATGGCGGCGCGGCAGCCAGCGTCACGCCGGCCAAACAGCGGCGCGTCCTGCTGGCGGCGGCGCACCTGGCCGCGCAGGCAGGGCAGGGCTTTGAGCCGCGCTGCCGGCTGGATGTCGTCGCGCTGGAGCCGGGCCGGCTCGAATGGATCCGCGATGCGTTCGATGCCGGCGCGGCGCAATGAAGCGGCAGGCAGCCCGGGCGCCTGCGTCATAATGCGCGGTATCTTGCGGCGCATGCCGTATTTGAAAAGCGTTTGAAAACAAGAAGGCCGATCGAGCCATGCATATCGATAGCATCCAGCAGCATTTCCTTGACAGCGCGGAGACCAAGCGCCAGGCCGCCGCCGTGATGGCGCCGCACATCGCCGCGGCGATCGAACGCCTGGTGGGCGCGCTCACCAGCGGCAACAAGATCCTGGCGTGCGGCAACGGTGGGTCCGCCGCCGATGCCCAGCATTTCGCGGCCGACCTGATCGGCCGCTTCGAGCGCGAGCGCCCGGGCCTGGCGGCGATCGCGCTGACCACCGACAGCTCCGTCCTCACCGCCATCGGCAACGACTACGATTTCAGCGTGGTGTTTTCCAAGCAGGTGGAAGCGCTCGGCCAGCCGGGTGACGTGCTGCTCGCCATGTCCGTCTCCGGCAACGCCGCCAACGTGATCGCCGCGGTGCTGGCCGCCAAGCAGCGCGACATGAGCGTGGTGGCGCTGACCGGCCAGGGCGGCGGCGAGCTCGCCGGCCTGCTCGATGAGTTCGACGTCCACCTGTGCGTTCCCAGCGAGCGCGCGGCGCGCATCCAGGAAGTGCACCTGTTGACCCTGCATTGCCTGTGCGACGGCATCGACGAAGCGCTGCTGGGCGAGGGGTGAGGCCTGCGCCCACCCAAGCCTGCCGCGCGGTGCTGCCGCCTTTTTGCCACCACCGCCCTTTTTTTTGCCTCACCGCTTTCAGCAAGGACCGCATGACGACTCTGCCCAACTCGCGTGAATCCCGCGCCGCCCGGCTGACCGGGCACCTGCCACGCCTGGCCCGCACTGCCACCATGGTGGCGGCCCTGGCCGTCGCGGCCACGCAGCTCACCGGCTGCTTCCCGGTCATCGCCGCCGGCATGGCAGGCGGCGTGACCATGGCCACCGACCGCCGGCCTACCGCCACCCAGACCATCGACCGCGGCCTGCAGCTCGAAGCCGAGAACACCCTGAACTCGCGCTACAACGGCCAGGCCCGCGTGAGCGTGTCGGTCTTCAACCGCAAGGTGCTGCTGACCGGCGAAGCCAAGGACAACACGGTCAAGCAGCAGATCGACCAATACGTAAAGGGGCTGCCCAATGCGCGTGAGGTGGTCAACGAGCTTGAGATCGTCTCGTCGCCGTCGTTCGTCACGCAGAGCCAGGACGCCTTTATCACCAGCAAGGTCAAGACCATGCTGGTCACCGCCGATGGCGTGCCCTCGAACTCGATCAAGATCGTCACCGAGAAGGGCGTCGTCTACCTGCTCGGCGTGGTCACGCCGCCCGAGGGCGAGCGCGCCACCGATGTGGCGCGCAATGCCAGCGGCGTGGTCAAGGTGGTCAAGGCATTCGACTACGTGACCGAAGCCGAGGCCGCCAGGCTCGACGCAGCCTCCACCGGGCGGACCGCACCGCCAGACGCAGCGCCCGGCACACCCGCGCCGGTGCAGTCGGCGCCTGCGCAGGCTGCGCCCGCCGCCACCGACGCTACGACCAGCCCGGTGGCCTCGCCGGTGGCATTGCCGCCCGGCCGCAACCTGCCCTGAACGCACCGGCGCGAAAAGCCGGGCCAACGGGCTCCGGCTTTTCGCGCAGTGCCGTCTCGCCATCTAGCCGACTCTGCCTACGCTTCCCGCGCCTGGCAGCAGCCGGCGCAGTTTGATCTGCGGATTTCGCATCACATGCGCGCGCTGCGCTGTGTTAGGGTTGGCACGCCCTCGCGGCGCGACCCCGGAGCGAACACCCATGAACCAGACCCCCACACTGGCTGCCCTGACGGCGCTGGCGCTGCTGGCCTTGCCAGCCGGCGCGCGCGCACAGGCGCCCGACGCCACCGCGCTGCAGGCGCGCAACTGGGCCGCCGCCTGCGCCGGCTGCCACGGCCCGGCAGGCCGCGCGCCTGCGGGCAGCGTGGTGCCAAGCCTGGCCGGGCGCGACCAGTCCGAGCTGGTCCGGCAGATGCAGGACTTCAAGCAAGGCAAGCGCGAGGCCACCGTGATGCAGCAGATCGCCAAGGGCTACAGCGACCAGCAGATCGAGGCCATCGCGGGCTGGTTCGCCGCCGTGCGCTGACCCTGCAATCCGGAAACCCGGCAAGGAGACATCCAGATGCAACGACGCGAATTTCTCGGCGCGCTGGCCGGCACGGCCATGTTCGGTACGCTTGGCGCGCAGGCTGCGACCCGCAAGGCAAGAGTGGTGGTGGTAGGCGGCGGCTATGGCGGCGCCACTGCCGCGCGCTACCTGCGCGAATGGAGCGGCCAGGGCATCGAGGTCACGCTGGTCGAGCCCAACGCCAGCTTTGTGTCTTGCCCGCTGTCCAACCTGGTGCTGGCCGGCAGCAAGCGCATCGGCGACATCACCTTGTCCTACGATGCGCTGGCAAAACGCCACGGCGTCAAGGTCGTGCGCGACCATGTCAGCGCGATCGATGCTGCGCGCCGTGAGGTGCGCCTGGCCGGCGGCGGTACGCTGGCCTACGACAAGCTGGTGCTGTCGCCCGGCGTGGACGTGCTCTCCAGCGAAATCCCGGGCCTGGCCCAGCCCGGTGGCGACCAGATCCTGCATGCCTGGAAGGCCGGCCCGCAAACGGTGGCCCTGCGCCTACAGCTCGAGGCCATGCGCGACGGCGGCACCTTCGCCATCACCATTCCGCTTGCGCCGTATCGCTGCCCGCCTGGCCCCTACGAGCGCGCGTGCCTGGTCGCGGACTATTTCACCCGCGCCAAGCCGCGCAGCAAGGTGCTGATCCTCGACGCCAATCCCGACGTCACCTCCAAGGGCGCGCTGTTCAAGCAGGTCTGGGCCACGCGCTACAAGGGCATGGTCGAGTACCGGCCACAGTACAACACCATCGACGTGGACCCCGCCACCCGCACGCTCAAGTTCGAGGTGCAGGACGACGAGCGCGCCGATGTGCTCAACGTGCTGCCGCCGCAGCGCGCCGGAGCCATCGCCGTGGCAAGCGGGCTGGCCACCGCCAACGGCCGCTGGTGCGAGGTCGATTTCCTCACCTTCGAGTCGAAGGCCGCGCCTAGCATCCATGTGCTGGGCGACGCCATCCAGATCGCGCCGTTGATGCCCAAGTCGGGCCATATGGCCAACCAGCACGGCAAGGTGGCGGCCGCGGCCATCGTGTCGCTGCTCGCTGGCCACGCGCCCAACCCCGAGCCGCTGTACAACAACACCTGCTACAGCTTCACCTCCGAGCGCGAGGCCATCCATGTCGCCAGCGTGCATCGCTACGATGCCGCGCAGGAGACCATGGTCACGGTGCCCGGATCGGGCGGACTGTCGCCCGCGCCGAACACGTTGGAAGGCACCTATGCGCAGGCGTGGGCGGATGCCATCTGGACCGATATGCTGGGCTGAGGCAAGAAGCCCGGCGCTGTCACGATGCGCACCGGCAACGGTGCGCTAGAGCTTATGTCCCCTAGCTTGCTAGCGCAGCCTGAATCTGGAAGCACCGCACAAAGGGGTAAACACTATATGCGCAATTACGCATATACGAATATATTGAACGGCATGGATGAGATGGATCGCGTGTTCGAAAAAGTGTCGGGGTATTTCAGCCTGCTGGCAGAGCCCACCAGGCTGAAGATCCTGCACGCCCTGTGCGATGGCGAGAAGCCGGTGGGCACCGTGGTGGAGACGGTGGGATCGTCGCAGACCAATGTGTCGCGCCATCTCACCGCGATGTACCGCGCGGGCGTGCTGTCGCGCCGCAAGGAGGCTAACCTTGTCTTCTACGCCATCGAGGACGAGAGCGTGATCGAGCTGTGCCGCACGGTCTGCGTGCAGGTGGCCAGCCGGCTGGAAGACAACGCTTTGCCAGCAAGCATGGTCGATCGCTTCATGCCGCAGGCCACTCCGGCACCGCGTCGGCGCAGCCGCTAAGGCAACGCGCCGGGCGGCCGGGCTGGCACGCTCGCACACAGGTTTGACGGCAGCCGTCCGCTTGCGCGGGCGCTGACCCACAACAGGTTCGCCGACGGCGCCTTTGGCGCCGCACGCGCGATCCGGAGGAGACCGCAGTGCCGGAACAGAGCCGCCCCGGGCGCATCGTGCGTGCGCCGGAGCATTTCGTCAGCGCCTCGCTGCAGCAAGACATCACGCAGCATGGCGTAGGCGCGTCCGACAGCCCTCGCCGCGACTTCCTGCGCAAGAGCTTCCTGGGCGCAGCAGCCGCGCTGGCCGCCAGCGTCGCCGGCCGGGCTCGCGCAGCGGATGGCGCTGCCGGCGACGACGCCATCCTCACCCCGCAACCCTGGGCCACCACGCTCGGCCAGCCGGTTGCCGCGCATCCCTACGGCCAGCCCTCTTCATTCGAGAAAAACCTGGTGCGCCGCGAGTCCCCCGGCCTTACGCGGGTGTCGGCGGCCTCGGTATCCTTCGCCCCGCTGCAAGGCTTCTTCGGCATCATCACGCCCAACGGCCTGCACTTCGAGCGCCATCATCAAGGCTGGCAGGACATCGATCCGGCTCGCCACCGCCTGATGATCAACGGCCTGGTGAAGGCGCCACGCGTCTACACCATGGACGACCTGATGCGGCTGCCCGCGGTGTCGCGCATGCACTTCATCGAGTGCGGCGCCAATACCGGCATGGAGTGGGGCAACGTGGCGGTGCCCACGGTGCAATACACCCACGGCATGCTGTCGTGCTGCGAATTCACCGGCGTGCCGCTCAAGGTCCTGCTCGACGATGCCGGCGCGGACTTCAAGCGCGGGCGCTACCTGCTGGCCGAAGGCGGCGACGGTTCGGGCATGACCCGCACCATCCCGATGGAGCTGGCCGACGAGATCATCGTGGCCTGGGGCATGAACGGCGAGATGTTGCGCCCTGAAAACGGCTACCCGCTGCGCCTGGTGGTGCCGGGCGTGCAGGGCGTGTCGTGGGTCAAGTGGCTGCGGCGGCTGGAGCTCGGCGACCAGCCGTGGAACACCAAGGACGAGACCGTGCACTACGTGGACATGATGCCCGACGGCATGCTGCGCCAGTACACCTCGATCCAGGAGTGCAAGTCCGTCATCACCACGCCCTCGGGCGGGCAGCAACTGGTGGGACGCGGTTTCTACAACATCAGCGGGCTGGCGTGGTCCGGGCGCGGGCGCGTGAAGCGCGTCGATGTCTCCGTCGACGGCGGGCGCAACTGGCGCACCGCGCGGCTGGAAACGCCCGTGCTGTCCAAATGCCTGACGCGCTTCAACCTGGACTGGGTGTGGGACGGCTCCCCGGCCATCCTGCAAAGCCGCGCCATCGACGAGACCGGCTATGTGCAGCCCCGCCTGGCGCAACTGCGCGCGGTGCGCGGCGCGCGCTCGATCTATCACAACAACGCCATCCAGAGCTGGCAGGTGGCCGATAGCGGCGAGGTCTCCAATGTCCACGTTGACTAACTTGACCAACGCCGGGCGCGCGGCATTACTTGTTTGCGCTGCCGCGCTGTGCGGGCAAGCGGCGATGGCCGCCGCGCCGGCCGACAGCGCGCGCGCGGCGCTCGGCCGCACCGCCACGCCGGCCGAGGTCAAGGCGTGGGATATCGATGTGCGCCCCGACTTCCAAGGCCTGCCCAAGGGCCGCGGCACGGTGTCGCAGGGCCAGGCCGTCTGGGACGGCAAATGCGCATCGTGCCATGGCGATTTCGGTGAATCCAACGAGGTGTTCTCGCCCATCGTCGGCGGCACCACCGCCGAGGACATCAAGCGCGGACGCGTTGCCTCGCTCACCGGCAACCAGCCGTACCGCACCACGCTGATGAAAGTCAGCACGGTCAGCACGCTGTGGGACTACATCCACCGCGCGATGCCGTGGAACGCGCCCAGGAGCTTGTCCGCCGACGACGTCTACGCAGTCACGGCCTACCTGCTCAACCTGGGCGATATCGTGCCGGCGGACTTCACGCTGTCGGATCGCAATATCGCCGAGGTGCAGCAAAGAATGCCGAACCGCAACGGCATGACGCTGCAGCATGGCCTGTGGCCCGGGCGCGGCCAGGCGGATACGCGCAATACGGCGTGCATGAAGGATTGCACGCCCACGGTCAAGGTCGTCTCGACCATGCCGGCCTACGCCCGCGATGCCCACGGCGACCTGGCGGCGCAGCAGCGCACCGTGGGGCCCACGCGGGGCTGGGCTGCCGGTGGCGGCGCCAGCGCGCCCGCGGCAGCCCTCCCGGCCGCACCCGGCGAGACGGCGGGCGCGAAGCTGGCCAGCCAGTACCAGTGCATGGCCTGCCACGCCACCGATCGCAAGCTGGTCGGCCCGAGCTTTGCCGAAGTCGCACGCAGGTACAAGGGGCAGGATGCGCAGGACGCGCTTGCCCACAAGATCCGGGCGGGCGGGCAGGGCGCCTGGGGCAGCATGCCGATGCCGCCGCAAGCGCGGATTCCCGATTCCGACCTGCGTACCGTGGTGGCGTGGATTCTTGAGGCAAAATAGCGGACTGGCCGCCCCATGCCCAGAGGCGCGGCCAGCGCGCCGCCGCGCCGGCCGTGCCGACAGGCAGCACTGGCAGCGAGCGGGCTTTTCGCCGTCCCCACGGCTCTTCATAGTTCGGAGCATATCCATGAAGCAGTTTGTCATCGCAACGCTGATGCTGGCTTGCGCCGCCTCGGCCAACGCTGCGGTCGATGCCGCCAAGGCCCAGGAAATCGCCAACAAGAACGCCTGCATGGGCTGCCACCAGGTCGACAAGAAGCTGGTTGGCCCGGCCTACAAGGACGTGGCGACCAAGTACAAGGGCGACAAGAACGCGCTGGCAACGCTGACCAAGAAGGTCAAGAGCGGTGGTGCTGGCGTCTGGGGCCCGGTGCCGATGCCCGCCAATGCCGCTTTGAGCGATGCCGACCTGAAGACGGTCGTGGAGTGGGTGCTGGCAGGCGCCCCGGCCAAGTAAGCACAGCCAGGGCAAGCCCTGCCCGGACCGGTTACGGCTTCGGGACCCAGGGGGCGCCGATGGCGCCCCCATGCAAGGGCGGCAATGCACCGCCCGCTGCCGTGCGAAAAAGGCGCGGCAAGCTAACAGAAAACCAAGCCGGAACGGAAAACGCAGGAGAAAAGGAAACAATGCATTCAAAACGACGAGACGTATTGCGGGTCACCTCCGTGCTCGCACTGATGGCCGCCACCGGGCTGATCAGCAAGGCGCAGGCGGCGGAGTGGAACAAGACCGCCTTCGACGGCAAGAGCGTGGCCGACGTCATCAAGGCGTTTGGCGGCAGCGGAACCGACAAGAGCACCGCCATTGTCTTTACCGCCCCCGACATCGCCGAGAACGGCGCCGTGGTGCCGGTCGCCGTGACCAGCAACATCCCTGGCACCGAGCAGATCGCCATCCTGGTGGAAAAGAACCCCAACACGCTGGCAGCGGATTTCATCATCCCGGCCGGCACCGAGCCCTTCGTCTCCACGCGGGTGAAGATGGGCCAGACCTCGATGGTGTATGCCGCCGTCAAGGCCGGCGGCAAATGGTACGTGGCGTCCAAGGAAATCAAGGTGACGCTGGGCGGCTGCGGCGGCTGAGGCCGCGCTCCCATCCACCCAAGCGGATTTCCCGCCCCACCATTACCTGAAAGAGGAAAGAACATGGCAGACCCGATGCGCGTACGTGCCGCCGAGAGCGGCGGTGTGGTCGACGTCAAGATCCTGATGAAGCACGACATGGAAACCGGCCAGCGCAAGGATGCGTCCGGCAAGACCATTCCGGCCTGGCATATCCAGACCGTCACGGCTCAGTGCAAAGGCAAGGACGTATTCCAGGCCCAGTTCGGCCCGGCGGTGTCCAAGGATCCCTTCCTGAACTTCAAGTTCAAGGGCGGCGCCAAGGGCGACAAGGTCACGGTGACCTGGATCGACAACCGCGGCGACAAGCGGACCGACGAAGCGACCATTTCCTGATCGGGCCGGGCACTGGCTAGTCGTACCGGCCTGACCGAGCGGGCGGCTGCATCCTCTGCTATGGTTCAGGTCGAATGTCGGGCCCGGGCCGGCGCATGGTGCGCGCGGGGGCGCGACCGGAAGGATAGCAATCATGCGGCGAGCATTTATTCGAGCAACGGCGGCACTGGCGGCGATCGGCTTGACGGCCAAGGCAGCGGCGCAAGCGGCGCCGGCGGCTGCCGGCAAGGGCGGGCGCGTCAAGGTGGTCTACCAGCTGTCCGAGGGCACGGACCAGGCGGTGCGCGCCATGGCCAACCTGCGCAACCACCTGAACGCCGCGCCGGACACCAAGATCGTGGTGGTGGCGTTTGGCTACGGCGTGGACTTCATCGTGGAAGGCGCGCGTGACGCGCGCGGCAATACGTTCGAGGCCGCCGTCGGTGCGCTGGCCGCCTCCGGCGTCGAGTTCCGCGTTTGCCGCAATACGCTCACGGCGCGCAAGATTCCCGAATCCAGCCTGCTGATGGAAGCCAAGGTGGTGCCTGCTGGCGTGGTGGAAGTGGCCAAGCTGCAATTCGATGAAGGCTACGCCTACATCAAGCCGTAAGTAATACCCGGGCACAAGGCGGCACAAACCGGGCGCCATGCAACGGGAAGACAAGCAATAAGACCGGCCCGCACGGCCTGGCGCCACACGGCGGCAGGCCCCCGAGGCCCCGAGGAGAAGCCCCATGAAAACGATCAGACGCCGCCACACCGGCGCCGCGCTGGCGCTGGCCGGCACCGTGGCGCTCGCCGCCACGGCGGTGCACGCCCAGGGCAGCACCGCCGAGGAAATCGCCAAGTACCGGCAGATGCTCGCCGAGGGCAACCCGGCGGAGCTGTGGGAAGCCGCCGGCGAAGAACTCTGGAAGAAGCCAGCCGGCCCCAAGAACGCCTCGCTCGAGCAATGCGACCTGGGCAAGGGCCCCGGCGTGACCAAGGGCGCCTACGCCGAGCTGCCGCGCCTGTTCAAGGACACCGGCCGCGTGATGGACCTGGAGCAACGCCTGGCCTACTGCCGGGTAACGCTGCAGGGCCTGACCCAGGAAGAGGCGCTGAAGAATCCCTTCGCCTCCACCGGCAAGCCGTCCGACATCGAGCGCCTGGTGGCATTCCTGGCCGGCGAGTCGCGCGGCGTCAAGATGAACGTGGAGCTGAACCACCCCGAAGAAAAGCGCGTGTATGCCCTCGGCCAGAAGATGTTCTTCTACCGTGGCGGCGCCTACGACTTCGCCTGCGCCACCTGCCACGCCGTCGACGGCCAGCGCATCCGCCTGCAAGAGCTGCCCAACCTGCTGACCAAGCAGGGCGCGCAGGCCGCCTACACCACGTGGCCGGCCTACCGCGTCTCGCAGGGCGAGGTACGCTCGATGCAGCACCGCCTCTACGACTGCCTGCGCCAGCAGCGCTTTCCCGAACCCGCCTATGGCTCCGACGTGATCACCGCGCTGAGCCTGTTCCTCGCCAGGAACGCCAACGGCGGCACCTATGATGGCCCGGCCATGAAGCGCTGAGAATAGGGAGAGCAGAGATGAAGCAAGCGCATAAATACGCACAAGGCACGCTGGCCGCGGCCACGTTCGCCATGCTGGCCTGCATGGGCGGCATGGCGAACGCACAGGACAGCGCCAAGCCGGCCAAGGCCGCAAAACCTGCCAACGTCGCCGCCAAGGTCGCCGCTGTCGGCGACGCCGACATGAGGAAGCTGATCGAAAGCTCCTTCACCTCCAAGGGACCCGCCACGGTCGAAGGCGTGCTCGATCGTGACGCCATGCAGAAGGCCTGCAGCGACTACCCGGACCGCTCCAAGGTGCCGGCCGCGGTGGCCAAGAAGATCGAGGCCGCCGAGTTCAAGCGGATCAAGTACCCATCCGACAAGCAATGGCTGGGCGACTGGAAGGAGGGCGAGAAGACCGCCCAGAACGGCCGCGGCATGCAGTTCTCCGACGCGGTCGGCGGCACGAACGGCGCCAACTGCTACGCCTGCCACCAGATGACCAAGGCCGAGATCTCGTTCGGCAATATCGGCCCGTCGCTGTACCAGTACGGCAAGCTGCGCGGCGATTCGGAAGCTGTGCTCAAGTACACCTGGGGCAAGATCTGGGATTCCAGCGCGTTCGCAGCCTGCTCCAACATGCCGCGCTTCGGGCACAAGGGCATCCTCACCGAGCAGCAGATCCGCGACGTGATGGCGCTGCTGCTGGACCCGGCCTCGCCGGTCAACCAGTAAGGCACCGCGATGACACCCAGGCGCATGGCCGGCACCCTCCGGCGCGCACTCCCATGCGCGCTGCTGCTCGCCGCGCTGGCCGGGAGCGGCGCGGCCGCCGCGCTGGAGGTAGGCGACACGGTGCGCCTGCCGCCGGTGAAGTTGCTCGACGGCAGCGTCGTGACACCCGCCGACCTGGCCGGCAGGCCGCTGGTGGTGGAAGTCTGGGCATCGTGGTGCCCCTTCTGCGCGCTGCAGAACCCGCGCCTGCAAACGCTCTACACCAGTACCGGTGGCGCGCGTGGCGGGCTGCAGGTGCTGGCGCTCAGCATCGACAAGGATCCCAAGGACGCCACCACCTACATGGCGAAACACGGCTACACCTTCCCGGCCGCGATGGACACGCCCGCGCTGCGCGCCGCGCTCGGCAAGCGCAAGGGGTTGCCCGAGCTGTACGTGATCGACGGCCACGGCAAGGTCGTGCAGAAGGAAGTCGGCGAGATGCTGGAAGAAGAAGTCGCGGCGCTGGCCAGGTACGCCACGCCAACGCAGAAGTAGCCGCCTGCGGCCACCTCGGCCACACCGGCCGCCTCAGCCACGAGATGCCGGGTCGCAAGAGCCTGACACCGGCACATGACATGCACAGGACGAGACAATGAACCGACGCGAGTTCCTGCAGGTGCTGGCTATCGCCGGCGCCGGCGGCATGACCTTTCCCGCCACCGACGCACAAGCCGCGCAGGCCGCCGGCAAGCTCTACGACGTGCCGCGCTTCGGCAACGTGCACCTGCTGCATTTCACCGATTGCCACGCGCAGCTGCGCCCGCTGCATTTTCGCGAGCCCAACGTCAACCTCGGCGTGGGTGACTACGCGGGCAAGCCGCCGCACCTCGTCGGGCAGGCCTTCCTGCGCCACTACGGCATCGCCCCCGGCAGCGCGCAGGCGCATGCGTTCACCTATCTTGATTTCGCCGAAGCGGCCCGCCGCTATGGCAAGGTTGGCGGCTTTGCCCACCTCGCCACGCTGATCAAGCAGCTCAAGGCCGGCCGGCCCGGCGCGCTGCTGCTCGACGGCGGCGATACCTGGCAGGGTTCGGCCACCGCGCTTTGGACGCGCGGGCAGGACATGGTCGACGCCGCGCTGGCGCTGGGCGTGGACGTGATGACCCCGCACTGGGAAATGACGCTCGGCGCCGAACGCGTCACCGAGATCGTCGAGCGCGACTTCAAGGGCAAGGTCGCCTTCCTCGCGCAGAACATCAAGACCAACGACTTCGGCGATCCCGTCTTCGACCCCTACGTCGTCCGCGAAATGAACGGCGTGCCGGTGGCCATCATCGGCCAGGCCTTTCCCTACACGCCGATCGCCAACCCGCGCTACTTCACGCCCGACTGGACCTTCGGCATCCAGGAAGAAAACCTGCAGCAGGTCATCGACCAGGCCCGCGGCAAGGGAGCGCAGGTGGTCGTGCTGCTGTCGCACAACGGCATGGACGTGGACCTCAAGCTCGCCTCGCGCGTGCGCGGGCTCGACGCCATCCTCGGCGGCCACACGCACGACGGCATGCCCGCGCCGGCGGCGGTCAAGAACGCCGGCGGCACCACGCTGGTCACCAACGCCGGCTCCAACGGCAAGTTCCTCGGCGTGCTCGACTTCGACGTCAAGGGCGGCAGGGTCAGCGATTTCCGCTACCGCCTGCTGCCGGTCTTCGCCAACTACCTGGCTGCCGATTCCGCCATGGACGCGCTCATCGCCAAGGTGCGCGCGCCGTATGAGAAGCAACTCGGCGAGGTTCTCGCGCGCAACAGCGGCCTGCTGTACCGCCGCGGCAATTTCAACGGCACGTTCGACCAGCTGATCCTGGATGGCCTGATGGATGTGCAGGGCGCCGAGATCGCCTTCTCGCCGGGCTTTCGCTGGGGCACCACGTTGCTGCCCGGGCAGGCCATCACCATGGAACACCTGATGGACCAGACCGCCATCACGTATCCCCACACCACCGTCACCGCGATGAGCGGCGAGACCATCAAGACCATACTCGAAGACGTGGCCGACAACTTGTTCAACCCGGATCCCTACTACCAGCAAGGCGGCGACATGGTGCGCGTGGGCGGCCTGCAATACACCATCGACCCCACCGCGGCGATGGGAAAACGCATCACCGAGATGCGCCTCAAGGGCCAGCCCATCGACGCCGCCAAGACCTACAAGGTGGCCGGCTGGGCGCCCGTCTCGGAAGAAGCCCGCCAGAACGGCAGCCCCCCGATCTGGGACCTGATGGCCCAATGGCTGCGCGCCTGCGGCGAGGTCACCGCCCGCCCGCTGAACCTGCCGACGGTGCGCGGCATGGCCGGCAACGCAGGCATCGCAACGTGATTGAACAACCGCGAAAAACTGAGCTACAATCATTCGTCACGGGCCGATAGCTCAGCTGGGAGAGCGCTGCGTTCGCAATGCAGAGGTCGGGAGTTCGATCCTCCTTCGGTCCACCAAGATAAGCTCCAAAGTAGTCCGAGAAAGGCCGGTAAGCCAAATAGATTCAAGGCTTCCGGCCTTTTTTTCGTCCTAGATATTCCTGCGCGATCTATTGAAATCTGGGGGCATCTGGGGGCAACATTGGGGGCAACTCACCGGGCCCACATAGGAGATGCCCCCAAATGCCGCTGACAGATACCGCGATCCGCACCGCCAAGCCGACCGACAAGACCCAGAAATTATTCGACGGCGGCGGCCTCTACCTGGAAGTCGCTCCCAGCGGGGGCAAGTGGTGGCGGATGAAGTATCGCTTTGCGGGCAAAGAGAAGCGGCTGAGCTTTGGCGTCTACCCGGATGTGGGGCTGAAGGAGGCGAGGGAACGCCGGGAGGCCGCCCGGAAGCTCTTGGCGAATGACGTGGATCCAGGCGAGAACCGTAAGGCACAGAAGGCCGCGAGGTTCGAGCGAGCGACCAACAGCTTCGAGATCATCGCCCGCGAATGGTTTGCCAAGCAGTCCCCAGGCTGGGCCGACAGTCATGCGGACAAGGTGATTCAGCGCCTTGAGAAGAACGTCTTCCCCTGGCTGGGCGGACGGCCCATCGCAGAGATAAGCGCGGCGGAGCTGCTGGCGGTGTTACGCCGTATAGAGGCTCGGGGGGCGCTTGATACCGCCCACCGAGCGCATCAGAACTGCGGGCAAGTATTCAGGTATGCCGTTGCCACAGGCCGAGCGGAACGTGACCCGTCCGGCGATCTGCGCGGCGCACTACAGCCGGCCCGACACGAGAATTTTGCTTCCATCACCGACCCGGTGAAGGTGGGCGCGCTGTTGCGGGCCATCGACGCGTTCAAGGGCACGTTCGTCGTACGGTGCGCGCTGCTGCTGTCTCCGCTGCTGTTCGTCCGGCCTGGTGAGCTGCGCAAGGCGGAGTGGGACGGGTTCGATTTGGATAAGGCGGAGTGGCGCTACTTCGTGACGAAGACCAAGACAGAGCACACGGTTCCGCTGGCCACGCAGGCCGTCGCCATCCTCCGCGAGCTGGCTGCGCTAACGGGCCACGGCCGCTACGTCTTTCCGGGGCGCGACCCACAGAAGGCTATGAGCGAAGCCGCGGTAAATGCCGCCCTTCGGCGAATGGGGTACGACACGAAAACCGAGATTACTGGTCATGGCTTTCGGGCGATGGCGCGGACGATCCTGCATGAGGAATTGCATATCAAGCCCGAAGTAATTGAGCACCAGCTTGCCCACAAAGTGCCGGATGCGTTGGGCACGGCCTACAACCGAACAAAATTCATGAGGGAGCGGCGCGAGATGATGAAGCGCTGGGCTGACTACCTGGACGAGTTGAAGCGGGGGGCCAAGGTCCTTGCGTTCGCCGATCCTGCCGCTTGACCGTCGCACGCCATCCATCACCAGTTAAGCCGCGTCTAGGCCGACGGGCCAAAAAGCCGGATCTCTCGCCGGCCCGGCGCGGCTCCTAATTATCGAGAGTGCGTGAGAGCGCAGTCCAAATGAAAATTGGCAGTTGGAGCCGTCTTGGCGATGTCGTTGAATACCTAAGAGCGGCAACCGGTGAGGAGTGGCTTGAATCGGCGATTATTTCCCGCCTCAGTGAGATCAAGCGCCCCACCATTGCAGTCTGCATCCCCCGGGATTGGCCTCTTCAACGGTTGGAAAGCGGGCAGTGGAAGGATGCAAGATATAGCTATCCGCTGCTGCTGCAGGTTGGCGGAATTGAACAATTTCTTCACGAACTCGAGATCGCAGGGGACGCGCGGCCAAGATTCCTGGTCAGCGAGGCGGGAATCCGGTTTCGAACCGACAAGCCGATTCCGCGGACCGAGGTGCTCCTCTCTCGCGATGATATTGAACAAGTTCTCGGTACCTTTGATCGCCTGGTAGAGGCCATGCGCCGGGGGGAATATCCGGTACTCAGAGCCCTAGCCATGGGTGAGGAGTCCGCCAACACGGTACCAAGCCGAGGCGATGCCGCCCCCATGCAGCAATTTGAGGCACCAGCCCGCGAAGCCGGGAGAGCGCAAGGCCCGAAAAAGCGTCAGGGCGACAAGTGGACGGATGCTCAGTTGCAGAAGCTACTGGCGGACAGCAACTTGCCAGGAATGACGCACCAGAGGTTAGCCGACAACTACGGCGTTAGCAGGTCGCGAATCGGCATGATCATATCCAAAGCAAAGAAGCGATTTGCCTGCCCCAAGACAGCTTTTGCGTATGAATCCGTTCACCTGATTTCTGGCAGGAAGTCCCGTAGAAACTGAATCGCTGTTGCGTTGCACTGTTGCGCCAATCTCCCGGAAACCCGCGTCAGGTAAGCGGGCAACTGTTGCGCAACACAGTCCACGGTGTTGCCTATTCTAAGGTTCGGCCCATGTGCTCCGGTGTGTTCCGGGGCAATCCTCAAAGGGTTATACATGACCGAACAACTTCGAGCTGCGCTTGCCATCCTGCGTAGGGCGCAGGTGGAATCCGAAACGGGGCTCTCTCGCTCCACAATCTACGCTCGTATAAAAAACAAGACCTTTCCAGCTCCAATTCAGCTCGGGCCGCGTGCCGTCGGCTGGCGCCGTGGGCAAATCGATGATTTCCTGGCGAACCCTGCCGGCTACCGCGCTTCGGAGGTCGCGTAATGAAGGCGTCTCGTCATACCCCACTCCCGAGCTTCGCGATCGACCTGTTATACGTCGCCAAGATGGTTGCCCACCCTCCCGTCAACGCGACGCCCGAGCAATTGGTCGAATATCTGGAGCGCCTGGACGCCGCTGTTATCGCCTTTGAAGCAGCGATGCCGATCGTTGATGGTGTGATCGTTGAGCGCCACGCCAACGCGGGGGCCTGACATGGACAAGAAAAAGGCTCACCTCCCCCAAATGGCGGAAGCAGGCCCGGCCGTCAGCCGGGATTCCACCGCAATGCTCCTGGCACGCCACGCGCCCGGCGCGCTACTCCTGTGCCATGAACATGGCGATCCGCGCGTAGATAGCCGCATCCTGGCGGCGCACATGGGCAACGAGCACAAGCACGTCCGCGAGCTAATCGAAAAGTACCGGTCGCACTTCGAACGCTTCGGGGTTCTTCTGTTTGAAACCGCGAAACCCCTGCCGGGCACCGCTGGCGGGCGCCCCGAGCGCTTCGCTCTGCTGAACGAAGACCAAGCCTATTTTCAATTGACCCTCGTTCGGAACACGCCTCTGGTTGTCGATCTGAAAGCCCGTCTGGTGCTGGCCTTCCGCGAGGCACGCAACGGCCGCGCCGCCGCGCCGCAACTGCCGAACTTCGATGACCCAGCTGCCGCCGCCCGTGCCTGGGCGAATGAGTACGACCAGAAGCGCCAACTCCAATTGACCGTCCAGCGTCAGGCCGTGGACGTGGCCGCGCTAGAGCAGATTTCCGCGTCGGACGGCAGCATGTGCGTTACCGATGCCGCCAAAACCCTCAAGCTGCCGCCTCGCAAACTGTTCACATGGCTTGAGGCGAACGCTTGGACATATCGTCGTGGTGGGCCGCAGATCGCGCACCAAGAGGCAATCAAGCGCGGCTGGCTGGAACACGCCGAAACGAGAATCCCACTCAATGACGGCTCCACAAAGGTTGTCAGCCAAGTGCGCGTGCGGCCAAAGGGCCTGACGAAACTCGCCACACTCCTTGGCCAGACAAACTCAGGTGCCGCATGATCCACAGCATCAAATTTGGCCCACTACTGATCGCTAGCCGGTTGGGGGGCGCTTGCAATCCCCCGGCTCCGAGCTATACTCCGGCCGTGCCTGAAACAAAAGGCACCGGGATTGGCGTCCCGAATGAGGCGGCGAGCAAGCCGCAACAACGTGTGCGGCTTTTTTGTTCGCGCCTGGTTATGCCTTCTATGGTGGCTGGGCGGGAGGAGCCGAAAGGCTCGCCGGTGCCTCATCGGTACGCCAACTTCCGTTTCAGCCACCACCCTCAATTGGCGTTGGGGGTGGCGGTTCATGCACCGCAAATGAGGCACACCATGACACACCCTTCCGCTCGCCCTGAGCAATCGCAATCCACCTTCCTTTTCAGCTTCAAGGGCGCCCGCTTTGCTGCGAAACGCGCGGACCTGACAAACGAGAAGCACGGCACCAATGAAGTCGCCTTCCGGGGGAGCGTCTGAATGAGTGCACAAGGACTCCCCTGGTTCCGGATGTACACGGACTTCCTTAACGATCCGAAGCTGATTTCGCTGGCCTTCGAGGATCAACGCCATTTTATCGGCGTGCTGGCACTCAAGTGCGCTGGGGCACTCGATCAGGACTGCGACCCTGACTTGCTGGATCGCATCGTCGCGCAACGGCTGTGGATCGATCACTCCGTGATCCGTGAGGTGAAGAAACGCCTGACGGCAGCCGGACTGATCGGTTCTGACTGGCAGCCCGCTAACTGGGAGAAGCGCCAATTCCGCAGCGACCGTGACCCAACTGCGGCAGAGCGCCAGCGCCGCTTTCGCGAGAAAAGTACCCGTAACGCGTTACGTAACGGAGACATAACGCCTACAGATACAGATACAGATACAGATACAGATACAGACGAAGATAAAGACAAAGAAAAGAAGCCGCCCCGCAAGCGCGACGTTAATTCTTCGTCTGCTCTGACTGCCAAGGACTTGATCGCTGAAGGCGTGGACAAGCAGGTGGCAGCGGACTGGCTGACGCTGCGCACAGCAAAGCGCCTGCCCCTAACCCCGACCGCATGGGATGCCACAAAGGCCGAGGCCAAGAGGGCTGGCATGACCCTGGCACAGGCCGTGGAAGCTGCGGTGCTCGCCGGATGGGGTGGCTTCAAAGCGGAGTGGATCCAGCATGATGGGCCAAGGAAGCCGGGGAACTGCGCGTGGTGGCTCTCGCCGGAGACGAAGCTGGCTAAGGGCATTGAGGTGGGGGCGGGCGCGGCGTGGCCCGGCGAGACGGATGCAGCGTGGGTGGCGCGTATCCGTGCTGCCATCGACAACGGCGGCAAGCCACCCGCTCCGACCCGCTCGCCCCAGACCGTGACAATCCGCGACCCTGGCGCAGCCCAAGAGGCCAAGCCGGTGATCTCGGAAGAGAATCGCAAGGCCCTTCTCGCGGCGGCTGGCCTGGATCGCCATCATGCCTAGCGTCCGCGCAAACAGCACTGCCAGCGCGGTCGCTCGCTCCTCGCTCGAGCATTTCGCCCAAATTAGTGAGGCCTTGCAGTCGTTCACGCGGGTCGATGCTGCCGACAGCAGTTCGGAGGGGAGCGTCACCACCACGGTGCAGGGCTGCGGCGCGCCGGGTCATTGAAGGGATGGGCGAAAGCGCTGTCTACCCGCAGCTTCTGCCTGGCAGGGTGCGAAATTGACGTGATCGACTGCCTTGATCTCCCCTTCACGCGGTTTTCGGCAATCCGCGCGATGCTCGAGGGAATCAAGCTGTTGGGAGCAGAGAGCTTGCCGATCTTGCGGGTGCTGGCCTCGTCTTGGCGACCTCTGGCCTGGAGCGTGCCCAGGCCGGCCGCCTGGCAGTTTCCGGCGAGGAGGCGGTGATGGGGGACATCGGGTGAGTGCATCGGCGGCGTGATTCAACTTCCGCCATTGGCGGAACTCGGGAGGGGCCAGCTGGAATTTCAGCAGGCCTATGCGAATTCGCAGACGCCCGCTACTGCATCGCGCGGCAGGTGGCGGGGAACGGCATGGTCCGAATCGTTGGACCCGTACCGATGGCTACCAATCCCTGGTTGCCGACCTAACGCCAGAAATGGCGTTTGCCCCGGCAGAGTCCATTCGTGGCGGTGCGGCTCCTGGCACCCCACATCTGCAAGGAGCTGGTCTACGCCTACGCCATGTGGGTCCTCCCCCGTTGGGGGAATATCGCCCGGCATCGAGCGCACCATCGAACACCTCGCCGACAAGGGCTTGGTGCGCAATCGTCAACGCCGCGCGCCAAGATTGTGGCGAGGTGGCTGTGCGGCGCAATGACTTCCATGCGCGCTGCGCTGATGAACGGCAAGGGGAGCACTACGAAACTTTCGTAGTGAAGAATCCTAACGGCACCGAATCTGAGGCCTTTACACCATCGGTGGAAACCTCACACGAAGGGTCCCGGAGCGCGGTGCAATCGCGTTCGTTTCCTCAGTCTGAGGAAGCGTCCTTTGCTGGCACGCACCATCGACGCCCTGCCCGAGCGTGGCGTGATCGCTTTTTCTCAGTTTGAGGAAAAGCCCACGGCAGGCCGAGCGGAATCTGGTCCACCCTCAAATTGAGGATGAAGAAGACCTGGATGCGCGCGGCGTTATCGGTTCTTCTGCGATGCAGGAAAAGCCCACGGCAGGCCGCCCGGTGGTGGTCTGCTGAAATTCCAGCACACCGATATCAACCCCCAGAATCGCTAGCCCTACCCGGAGTTCCGGCTGGCAGATCGCGGCGTGATTCAACTTCCGCCAATGGCGGAAGTCTCCAACCCCAGAACAATTCTCCGATGCAATTGGGCGCCTTGCCGCGCGGGGTGTGATCGGTGTTCCACCATTGGTGGAATACAAGGACGGGCTGGGCTGGCGTCCGGCACGACAACGTGAAGCTGAAGCGCACCATCGAAACTCTTGCAGAGCGCGGTGTAATTAGACTTCCTCAAATTGAGGAAGTCTCCAACCCTGGCCCTTTTGGCCCGAAGACTATCGCCGAGTATCGCGTCAGCAAGCGCGACAGCTATGTGATCGTCGCGCAGCTTTCGCCCGAATTCACGGCGCATCTCCCATGAGACAACGCCGCGACAGCGGCCTGGTCGCTAGGGCGGGGCCAGAGCGTTCCAGTTTACGCTTCCGGGTATCTATGCACTCGGGGGCTCGCTATGGCGCATCCCGGGTGCACAATATCGTCAAAATGCTGAGGAAGTGAGCCATGCCTGGAAAAGTCATAATCCGTGCCCGGATCGATCCCAAAGTTAAGGCCGATGCCACCGCCGCGCTGACCGCAATGGGCCTCTCCGTGTCCGATGCGCTTCGGATGTTGCTTCTTCGAGTTGCCCATGATGGAGCCTTGCCGTTTGATCCGCTGCCCAACGCGACGACCATCGCTGCGATGGAGGAGGCACGGGCTGGCAACCTCAGCGTCACGAGCATTGAGGAATTGATGGCCGACCTGAAGGCGGACGATTGAGCGTGTCTGATCAGTAGCACGGCTGGCCCCCAAGCAGCGCATCGCGCGTCAGCTCGCCGGCCTCCTGTAGGGACGAGGATTCGCCCCGCCCGGGCCCCGGACGCCCCCCCTTGCGTGCCTGCCATCTTCAATCCTCGTTGGGACACCTTCGTGTCGGCGCCGTTGCTGGCTGTGAACCGGCGTTGTTCCTGTCACAGTGTTTCGAAGCTGTGGTGACCTCAACCTGAATTCGGTACTTTTGAGATTCAGGGGCACGCTTTGAACCAGGATTTTCTCCCCGAGGAACTCGCCGAGGAAGGGCGGCTTTCTCTATCCGACCGCCGGCAGTGTTCGCGGTCGCGTGCTTGCCGCGTTGCTCCGCGGCGAGCAGGTTACGCAGGCCGATGCCCTGCGCCGCTGGGCGACGTCGCGTCTGGGATCGGCTGTCTACCAGCTTCGCCGGGAGTTCGGCTGGCCGATCATGACGACGGTGATTGAGGTGCCGACGCATGACAATGGCCGGCTGGCGTCGGTGGATGCCGAATCATGCGATTCAGCCTGCCGGTGCGCGCGGGCAGCGGTTTGTGTCGCTCGCAGGTGGGGCCAGAGATGGCCGATCTAATCGGCCTTCTGGCCGCCTGGCGGCAAATCCGGATGTGGCACCGCGCCCGTCCACCACTCATACGGCGGATTCTCGCAGCTGATATCCCAATCGGTCGACTGCGGACGGTCTGCATCCTCGAGGAGTTCCTCGCTCGCCTCGACGTCGCCGGGCTGCAGCGGCGTATCCGAGTCGTTCTCATAGACAGGCATTTCAAACCGTCCTCGCGCGTTGAATAGCCCTAATTTATAGACGATTTCGGCTTGCCAAGGGGGATTCCTGTTCTGGCTGTCTGGATCTCATAGTCCGCCAGGCGTGCGCCCGGCCACCGGCGCTTGACGACCTGCGCGGCCTCGGCCCGACCGGTGCAGTATTCAATTTCAAATATCACCGCATCGCCTCCCACGTCCAGCAAGCAGACCCCGCGATGTAGGAGTTCCGCAGCCTTTTTGGGTGCTCTTCCTTTCCTGTTGGACCCAATCCGCAATTCCCTTTGTCGGTTGTAGCAGGACGCGCAGATTAGCCCACCGAGCAGGCGGTATGTCGCCGCACCGCAGCGCACGCAGGACTTCGCCGGCTCGGTGCCGCGAAACGCTCGCCCTTGCCAGCCGCGCTTTTCGCGCGGTGGCTGTGGCGCGCACTCCAGTGCGTGGACCTTCCCGATTGGGCACCTGGCGCACTGGATTGCCGCCGCAATGGCGACGTTTCTCGCGCAGGCTGTCGGCGTCAAATCGGCGTGCAGCCGCTCGCACCGAAACAGCCAAACGCCCTGAAAAGACTCGGATTCGCGATATTGGATTTCCATCCGAGCATCGTCTGGTCACGACCGCACGGTACGGAGCAGAGTCGTGACGAGACGATTAGGCCTGTGCCAAGCGGCGCCAGGTGGCGCCAAGGAGCGACAACGTGTCCCACGAAACCCAAGAGCGGTTCGTCCGCTCGGCAGAAGTGTCCAGCCGGACAGGCCTGTCGAGAAGGACGCTATTCCGGCTTGTGAAAGCTAACGAATTCCCGGCGCCATGCCGATTGACCGAGTCCTTGCTCGGTTGGCGAGAAACGGACATCGATCATTGGATCGAAACGCGTCCCAAATTGACTGTGGAGGTTCGCTTTGAAAAATAGGCCAATCCTGTTCTTTGCGAAGCGCCCGGAGGAGCTCGCGAAGGCGGCTAACCAGGTGGGCCGGCGCGTTGTGGGAGCTTCGGATGCCCCGATGCTGGACAAGGAGGAGCTGGACTTCGGCACCCCGCGACGCTTGTGTGAAGGCGCGTTTGAGCGCCTGGTCAGGACTCTGAAAGCCCTGAAAGAGATAGTCCGATGAAAACCGAAAAGATTGAAGCCGTTGAGCAACGCCTGCGCGACGCGCTGGCGTCCGGACTTGATACGACCAAGCTGCGCGAGCAATTGCGTCGCCTGCAAGCTGATCTGCCCGTCGATGATGGCGATCAACAGGCCGCAGCCGCGCGTGAGACTGCCATTGGCTTGGACGCTGCCGGCATTGCCGCGACGGCGCGTGAACGAGTAGCGAAAACCGTTGAGAAATATAGCCTGGAGGGCTAACACACATGGAATACCAAGCACACGCGCTGGCTGTTGCGCGCCTCACGTT
This sequence comes from Cupriavidus sp. CuC1, assembly GCF_044627735.1. Taxonomy (NCBI): domain Bacteria; kingdom Pseudomonadati; phylum Pseudomonadota; class Betaproteobacteria; order Burkholderiales; family Burkholderiaceae; genus Cupriavidus; species Cupriavidus sp. CuC1. The sequence continues at coordinate 28,795 of NZ_JBIUHC010000026.1, forward strand.
GGCCTCTGCATCGGAAGCTGCAGTTGGTGTTCAAGCGAATATCGATGCCCTGCAGCAGCGCCTGTATGGCGCGCGGGCACGTTACACCGATTCCCTTGCCGCTATGCGAGCTGGCAAGCTGGACGAGACTCTTGCCGCCGCGCGGATGGCTGCTGCAACGGCCGGCGCCGCGGACCTTGAGGCGATGATCACCGAGGTGCTGCCGTCGCTCGAAATCGCCGAGCGCGCCCAGCAAAAGGCCGCGCAGGACGTCCAGGCAGCGGAGCACGCCGTTGCGCTCGAGGAGCTGCGGCTGACTGCCGTCGCTCTCGATGACCAGATCAGGCACATCGAGGGGAAGCTGTGCGAGGCGCTCGCTGCGCGATATCAGATCTTCAACGAGATGAACGGCGCGCGCGGCGGCTCGCTGTTCCGGATCTGGCAGCCGACCGAGGCGTTGCGGCGCGCGGTGGTCGAAATGCTGCCGCCGGGCCAGTAATGGTCTGAGAGACATTTCACGATTCCCCTCACGGAGCGGCGGGCAAACCGTCGCGCATGATCGTTGTGAGCGGCCAGGACTACGGCAAGATCCTGCAAATCTTCAATATGCCGTTTGGTCAGGATGTCGCCAGTACGATCACCAGCTTTCCGTTTTTCGCGCGATTTGGCTTCGACTCGCAGCCCATGACTGCCGAGGTGTTTATCCGCACCGTGTTCGATAAGGTTGTGAATCCGTACCTCGCGACGATGCGTGAGAACCCGGACGGCACCACCGCGAGCACGGCGCCGTTGCTGCCGATCAAGACCGATATCCAGATGAACGGCGAGCAGGTGTCGCCGTTCGGAGCTGGCGGCTGGAGCCAGGGCACGATGCAAGGCCTGATCACCCAATTCTGCGATATCGGCCCGTGGAACGAGTTCTTTATCGAGGACCGCGCAGATGCGCCCTATGCGGTGTATCGCCCGAACCCGTTCATGGACGCGGCGACAGGGAGCCTCATTCTGCCTGGTGTGACTGCGCCGGCGATCACCGACATTACGCGTGCCGACGTTGTCACGATGACCTGCGAGCGCTCGGACGCGAATGTCGGGAATTATTACTGGGTTGACTCGCCGCGGTTCTCAATCGTGCATAGCTCCGTTGCGCTTGCCGTAGCGTTCCAATCGAGCGCCAAAGGCGGTCCGAAAACCGTCTACGTGGATGACTATGGCAACGTGAATCCGGCGCTCTATGGGACACGAAAGATGGAGGAGGCCACACAGATGGCCGGCCGGGGCGAGCGATACAACGGCAATGGCCTGAACGGTTCGGCGCTTGAACAGAGCAAGGTGGAGCAGCCGGATTGGATTACGTTACGCCGCGAGCAACTGATCGCCCAGAACCGGGACAACGTTGTTTTCGAGACAGGTTCGCTGCACCTGAAAGGCAACGAAGCCATCAAGGGCGGCACCTATGTGCGGCTCAACAGCGGCGATATGCAGCACCACTACTACGCCGTGTCGGTGACGCACGACTTCACGCCGTTCGGGAACTACTTCACCACGGTGGCGTTTGAGCGTGGCACCGGGTTCATCGATCGCACCACCCGCTCGGCGAAGATGAATTCGCCGTATTGGGCTGAGATGGTGAGGAAATCGCATTGAGCGTAGGAAGCTGGCCTGGGGACTGGATCCGGGCGACGAGGGCCCTATGAAAGTCACGGTGGTCCGCGCGGCGCCTGGTGGACCGCTGGCAGGAACTGGGGAGCCGTATCGCGCCGGCCTCTTTCTGTTGCGGTTGCGCCGCCTATTTTGTCATCCTATAGTCGACGCAAGCGCTTGGGGATTTTATGTCAACAGTCAATTTCGCGGAGGCACAATCTTCACTTGGAAGGTTGATCAAAGCCGTTAGCAATGGCGCGGAGCAGGAGATTATTATTCTCGACGGTGACGGCAGGCCGGCGGCTAAGTTGGTTCCTCTCACTCAACCGGCCGCGGCGCTATGCACTGCTCCCTCCGCAAGCGGGAAGCGGCTAATTGGCATCGCAGCCGGGAAACGCAAAATCCCGGATGACATCGACGCAAGTAATGAGGAGATCCGGCGGATGTTCGAGGGGGATGGACAGAATTGAATTTGCTGCTGGAGTTTGTCCACGCAGCACAACACCGAACGCCACACCCCAGGCGCGGACTGCGCCACCGGGCGATGTCCGTCGCCAGATCAGGCGCAATATGGCAATGCCGCACCGGACGCAGCGCTCTGCCGGCGCGACGCCGCGGTAACGGATCCCATTCCATTCGAGCTTCTCGACCGGCTGTGGAGCGCAGTTTGCGGCGTGGACCGCGCCGACCGGGCAGCGGCTGCACTGGATGTTCTGGCGGCCTCGGACCTTTCTGGCGCATGACTCAGGTGAAAGGTCCGCCCGAAGGGGCTCGCATCGGAACGTGCGCAGCCCGGGAAAGCCCGGCAATTCCTCGTAACTGACTTCTGTGAATTCCATCTCCGCTCTCCTGGTTTCGTGCGGGGAATGCCTGCTCACGACCGACAGCGAGGGACAACTTTAAAAAGCGGTTGTCGAGATGGTCTAGGTTGTCGTGACGCCATGCTCGACCGTGAACAAGATCAAGCGGGAGCGCAGACGGTGACGGAAGGTAGGAAAGTGGCCCAGCAATGGGTTTTGGCGCGCGCGCGCTGGGAGGCCGAGCCGCTCGCTACATTCTCAGACGTGGCGGTTTGGCTAGGAATTTCAAAGCAAGGCGTCCAAAAGCACGCCCGGCTGCATGGATGGAGGAAGCGCCTGGACATGCCAACACTCGCTGCCCGGGCGCACCTGAAAGCCGACGAGCAGACTGTCGGGACTATGGGGCAGGATGCGGACGGCAGCCAGACAGAGGCGCCGCAAGTTGTCGCTCCAGGGCCGGTTTTTCCGGGGTTGTCACGCCCGGCGATTCCCGCCGACGTCACCCTGGCACAGGCACGGAAGATTGCCGGGGATGCTGCCGTCGACGAGCGCGCCGAGCTGCTGACCCGCCATCGCCGGGAGTGGGGTGCCGTGCGCAACCTGGCCTATGCCGCGATCAAGTCCAAGGATCTGATACAGGCTCGCACGGCCAAGACCATCGCGGAGGCGGTGAAGACCATCCAGGACGGTGAGCGCAAGTCCTGGGGGCTGGATTCGGGCGACGAGGGGCCGGTAAAGGTCGTGGTCGTTCGCGGAGGCTCTTGATGCGCCTAGGGTTGCTCTGCGTGCCCTTGCTGCGCGGGGTGTCATTGTCCAACCGCCATTGGCGGGTGAACCCGGCACCGATGCGATGGGCCGCCCCCGCATCACCAAGGTCTATTGCCTCAACAAGCGCGACAGCTACGTCATCGTCGCCCGCTCTCCCCCGAGTTCACGGCGCGTCTGGTGGATCGCTAGGTCGATGGGGCGCATCTGCAAGGCCTTGGCCGCGTCACGGATGCAGAACGAGCCGCCGGCGGTGGCGATGCGGTCCAGGGCCTCAACCTTCGGCGTCTGCTCGGCGACGATGGCCGACAGCTCCTGGGCCTTCTCGGCGAGGTCGGCGGCCAGGCGAAGCGCCTCGCCAAGCGTCTGCGGGATAGCGAACTGAGGCGCCGCGGCACGGCCTTCCAGCTCCTGCCAGCGGTCGATGATCTTCGCTCGCATCTGCACGCTGTAGCCGGAGACCACAACCAACGTGTCGCGGTAGTTCAGGCGGAACTCGGTGTAGGTCTGGCGGTTCTGCGGGTGGATGTTGGGGGGTCTCGTTTCCAGAAACGACACCCTTATCCACCAACGCGCGGACGGTCTTGGGCACGTTGTCGTGCGTGCCGTGCTGAACGTGCCCGAACCCTTCCGCGGCCTCGTGCCCGCCGACGAGCCCGCGCCGGCGCCGCTGACGAAGAGCCAGCGGTCGGCCGCCCGCCTGGGCTGGACCTGCCCGAATTGCTGGAATTCATACCCACGCGACCGGGGTCGGGCTGCCCTGAAAGTGTCAAACCTTGACACTCGATCGCCCGTTGCAGCATTGTCAGTTTCCGACACTGACCAGGTCGCTCACCGAAAAGTGTCGAAGTTCGACAGTTGTGGGCTCCTTCCTGGGAGTGTCAACCGTTGATACTATTTCACATTGTGGAAAAGCGTCAGGCTCTGACACTTTTCTCGCAGTGCTGCGGCCGGTGCTGACTGGAGCTGCGTCGAGGATGCTAGACTCTAGCACTCGTTTAAATGAGTGCGATGGCGCACAATATAGTGCAAGTGTTAGAGTCTAACACTTGGCTAAGTGTGCCTGATAGATAACTCATGCCATAGTATGGCACCCATGAAATTACGATCTATAAGGCCCAATCCTGTTCTGCACCCGCGCCTGGACGACGACGGAAAGCCGGTCAAGATCAACGAGCCCTCGATCGCCTCCGCGCCAGAAACCTGGGCGGACCTGGCCGCAATCGCGCTGTGGACGCCTGACAGCGCCACGCCGGCTGAATTGCATGGCGTGCCGTTCGCGCCTTGGTCCGATCATCCGGTAACCGCTGCGGGCTGGGACTACGTCGATGGCCAGATGGACGACCTGGACGAGCCCGCCATGCGGACCAACGGCAAGAAGCCGGCAGCCGGCGTGATCGTGGAAGAACCGGACGGCCGCGTGTGGGTTGTGCACCCGTCCAACGGCTTCGCAGGCTACCGCGCCACCTTTCCGAAGGGGCACGCCGACGACGGGCTCTCCTTGCAGGCCGCGGCCATCAAGGAGGCCTTCGAGGAGTCGGGGCTCAAGGTGGCAATCGTTGGCCTGATCGGCGACGTGGAGCGCACACAAACCATGACCCGCTACTACCGCGCGCGCCGCGTCGGCGGCACGCCGGCGGCCATGGGCTGGGAAACGCAGGGTGTGGCGCTGGTGCCTGCCGGCGAGGTGGCTTCCTACGTGAACCGGGACGTCGATCGCACCGTGGCCAGCAAGGCTGGGCTTGGCACGCACCTAGTCAATTGATCGTTTGCGGGAACGAATGGGCGGCCAGCGCTGCTTCGTAGGTGGCAGCCATTTTTTGGGCTTCCTCGGCCATCAACCACCAGACTTCCGACTGCTCTTCCAGGTAGTCCGTCGCCGCCGCCAAGCGCCTCCTGACCTCATCGGCTTGGGCAAGATCAGGATGGTCGTGCAGGACGCGGGCATCGCCCACGATGAACACGACGTCGGTTTCGCTGATCCGCAGTAGCCTCTTCCCAGTCCGGCCAAACTCGCGCACGTAGCCTTGCAGCTCCAGCCTCAGCTGCCGATCGGATTCGGCGCCTCCGTTGCTGGCTAGCTCGAAGATGGAGGCACCAATCTCGCCCATCACGAACATGACGCCTCCGAGCCGGCCGCTCTGCGAGCAGAAGCCGAGGTAGGGATTGCCGATATCATTGACCATCTCTTGGATCTCATTGAGCTCGCCCACCAAATTCGAGACCTTGACGCTCTCGTCGTCGATCAATGCTCTGCCGATCCTGAGCAGATCCTCGCGGGCCTGCTCCACCAGCGCCGCGAGATGGCGCCGCTGATCGTCATGCATGGTGGGCTCCCTGGCAGCTTGCTGCCCGGTCCCGGGCGCGCATGATGCTCTGCCTGGTCGTGCCGTAGTCGCGGGCGAGCTGGGCGATCGAGACGCCGGCGGCGAGCTTCGCCAGCGCTTCGGCCTGTTCCGCTTCAGTGAGCGCCGCCGGCCGGCCCAGAGCTTTGCCCTCCGACTTGGCGCGAGCGAGCCCGGCCTGCGTGCGCTCGATCAACAGGTCGCGCTCGAACTCTGCGACCGCATTCAGTACGCCCATGGTCATCTTGCCGGCCGCGCTGGTCAGGTCGACGCCACCGAGCGCTAGGCAATGAATCCGCACCCCCATTGCTGCCAGGCGCTCAACCGTGACGCGCACGTCCATCGCGTTCCGCCCGAGTCGATCCAGCTTCGTAACGATCAGCACGTCACCCGCCTCCAGCTTGTGCAGCAGCTTGGCGAACCCGGGGCGCTCGCCGGCCGCGACCGATCCGGAGATGTTCTCGACGACGATGCGGTGCGGCTCGACAGCGAAGCCGGCCGTCTGGATCTCGAGTACCTGGTTGTCGGTCGTCTGGTCCGCGGTGGAAACACGGGCGTAGGCGAAGGTTCGGGACATGGCTGCGTTCCTGATGTGTACGTTGAGGGTGTACGCATTATGTGGCCAGTACGAAATAAGTAAAGACTAATTTACGTACATGCCTGCGGCCCCAGTACGTAGACGGTCGTTTTCGGACAGTTCGTCTTGAAAAATCAAGACGAAATTGAATGTGTATGGGGCAATCTGGCGCGGGCCCGGTGGTTAGTTGATATGCATCGTTTCCTAACCCAGGGACGGCGACTTTCTATGCATTGATTCTCCATGAGCACTGCACGCGACTTGCTTCGGCTGGAAGTACCGGTCTGTTAGACTGATGACGATTTAAGACGACTTCGATCCATTGCGGTTGAGTGCCAATGCCATGACTACTGAACAGTGGGTAACCGCCGAGCAAGTCGCCCAGCATCTGGGCGTGGTGAAGGATACCGTCTACCGCTGGCGGGAGCGCAAGGGGCTGCCCGCGCACAGGATCGGCCGGCTATGGAAGTTTCAACTCTCCGAAGTGGATGAGTGGGTACGTGCCGGCGGTGCCGACGAGGAGGATGCAGGGCAAGGCAAACGGGAAAATTCATGAGCATGAACGAGGCGGATACCCGCTATCACCTGATCGACCCACTGCTGCGTGCCAAAGGCTATGTCAGCCGCGATCAGGTCACACTGGAAACCATCCTCACTCCAGCCCCGGTGGAGCCCAGCGGCCCCAAAGGCCGCCGTCGCAAGGGTCCGGGCCGCACCGACTATCTGCTCTGCGTTCAGGTGGGCGGGATGCCCAGATCCCTGCCCGTCGCCGTGCTGGAAGCCAAAAAGGAAAGCGAAGACCCGCTCAAGGGCATGCAACAGGCCAAGGGCTATGCCGACTGCCAGCGCTTCGACGTCAAGTACGTCTTTTCGACCAATGGCCATCGGTATGGCGAGTTTGACTGCTTCACCAATCTGCAAGGCGGCCCATTCCCAGCCGCCAACTTTCCATCGCACCCGGACCTGACGGCCCGCTATGTCAAGGACACAGGCATCGACATGACCAGGCCAGAGGCAGGGATGCTGTTCCAGGCGGACAGCCCGGCGTGGTCGCTATCCCGTTACTACCAGGATGCGGCCATCCGCGCCGCCTTCGAGAAGATCCTGATCGACCAGCAGGCCGGCAAACCGCCCCGTGTACTGCTGACGCTGGCCACTGGTGCAGGCAAGACCATCATCGCCACAAACTTGCTCTGGCGCCTGAGCCAGGCCGGGCAACTGCCTAAGCCGGCACTGTTCCTGTGTGATCGCGATGAACTGCGCGAGCAGGCTTACACCAAGCTCAAGGCAGCCTTCGGCGACAACGCGCGCATCGTCAGGACGGAAAAAGGCAGCAACGCGGCCCAAAACGCCCGTATCCACATCGCCACCTACCAGACGCTTGGGCTGGATGATGAGGAAGGCTTTGCCAGTTTCCTCACCGAGCACTATGGCGAAGATGCATTCAGCGTCATCATCATCGACGAGTGCCACCGTTCGGCCTGGGGCCGTTGGTCGGAAGTGCTCAAACGCAACCCCAAGGCCATCCACATCGGCCTGACGGCCACGCCGCGCAAACTTGAAGAGTCAAAAAACGCCAACGCCGAAGACCAGGAGATCACTGCCAACAACCGGAAATACTTTGGCGAGCCAGTCTATGAATACACTCTGATCCAGGCTCAGGAAGACGGATATCTAGCTGCCTGCGAAATCGTCAAACGCAAGGCCAGCATCGACAGCGCCGTGTTCACCAAGGCCGAAATTCTCAAGGCCGGCGTGCGCGATATCAAGACTGGCAAGCAGCTCACCGAAGCCGACCTCACTAAGGATGAGTACTCCGGCAAGGATTTCGATGACGAGCTGTTCATCGAACTGCGCACGCCCAAGATGTGCGTAGACCTGTTCGAGTTGCTGCGCGGCAATGGAGGGCCGGAACAGAAAGCCATCATCTTCTGCACTCGCGAGATCCACGCCGATCGCGTCGCCCAGCATATGAACAACCTATACACGCACTGGTGCAAGGAGCAAGGGCAGACACCCAAGGACCACTATGCCTTCAAATGCATGGGCGGGACGAACAACGGCTCGGACATGATTGAACCGATGCGCGGCTCCGGCGAGCGCGCCTTCATCGCCTGCACGGTAGACCTGCTGGAAGCGGGCGTGGACATTGAGCGCCTGAACGCCGTGGTGTTCTTCCGCTATCTGCAATCGCCCATCAAGTTTTACCAGATGGTAGGGCGCGGCACCCGCATCCATGAAGAAACCCAGAAGTACAAGTTCTGGCTCTACGACTACACCGACGTCACCCAGCTGTTTGGCTCCGACTTCATCACCAAACCGCCGCGCCCCGGTGGAGGGGGCAAGGGAGGGGGTGACGATGGCGGCGACAAAGGGGGGGGTGGAGATGAGGGCCCCGCCGTGGCCGAAATCGGCGGGCAATCAGTCGTCATCAATGCGCAGGGCCGCTTCATCCTCAGTCGTCGCGACGGGCGCGACACTCCGATCCCCGTGGACGAGTACCGCCGCGAGGTCGTTCAGCGCGTCATTGGTGAGGCACACAACATCGACGAATTCCGCGCGCTCTGGATCGAAACCCAGAAGCGCCGCCAACTCATTGACCACCTGCTGGGCGACAACTTCAGCCCCGAGGTGATCCGCGAAATCGACCAAATGAACGACTTCGCCCTTTACGACTTCTTCGGCCACCACGGCTATCACGCACGCGCCTTGAAGCGCCTCGAACGCGGCGCGCTGTTCATCACCCACAACCAGCCCTGGTTTGACGGGATGGACGGCAAGGCCGCCATAGTGCTCAAGGGCTTGGGCCACCAGTTCACCCAGGGTGGTACCGACGCGCTGGAAACCCCGGCGTTGTGGGATGTGCCTGAGATCAGGCTGGCCGGTGGGTTGAATGCGCTGCGGCCCTTGGGCAAACCAGTGCAGGTGATGCACGAGGCCAAGGGGAGGTTGTTCGGGGTATGAACGACTGCATGACACTAGGCGAAGTGCTGCTGGACATCCAGGCTGGAAAGAGCTTCCAGACAGCCGAGGTACTGGCGCGTCCCGATGAACTGGGTGTATTGAAAGTAAGTGCCGTAACGTGGTCAGACTTTCGCGCTGACGAGGCCAAGGCGTTGAAAGAAGCATATGAGCCCGCCGAAAGCCACAAGGTCAAGAAGGGTGACTTTCTCATCTCTCGCGCGAACACGAAGGAGTTTGTCGGCGCGGTGGTCCTCGTCGATAGGGACTACCCATTCAGATTGCTTTCTGACAAAACACTTCGTCTGGTCTTGGATGAGGATCGTGTCTGCAAGGACTTTCTCTTGTTCGCGTTGCGGTCATCAAGTGCGCGAAACCATATTGAGCACTTTGCAACAGGCACTAGCGACTCAATGCGGAATATCTCCCAAGGAGTAATCACGTCCATTCCACTCAACTTGCCAAAGCTCAATGAGCAACGCGCAATCGCCGCCCGTCTGAAAGCTCAATTTTCCGAAGTGGAAAAGGCGCGACTTGGGGCAGAGGCGCAGTTACGCGAGATCAGCGCACTGCCTGCAAAGCTACTTGCTCAAGTTTTTTAGAATTGAATATGGGCCGACCAAAAAAGACCGAAAAGCAACCTAAGGCCATCGCCTCCACGCAGTCGCTGTCCAGCTTCGTCAAGAGCATCTGCGATGTGATGCGCCGCTCCAACTGCGCCAGCGCGTTGCAATATGTGCCGGAGCTGACTTGGATTTTGTTTCTGCGTATTCTGGATGCACAGGAGTCACGCGACCACGAGAAAGCGGAGGTGGTGGGGGCGAGCTTCTCACCGGCATTGCGTAGTCCGTACCGGTGGCAGGACTGGGCTGCGCCGTACTCCGACAAGCCCGATCACCCCAAGACCCCAGAAGGCGAACTCTGGGGCTGGAAACGACAGGAACTGTTCGCGGCGGGCGACGGCAAGCTGTTCGACTTCATCAACAAGGAACTGCTACCGCACCTGCACAGCCTGGACATTGACACTCGCACCGGTCTGCCCAACCCGAATGCCAGCCGCAAGCAGCGCATCATTGGCCGCATCATGACGGCAGTCGAACGGGTGCGCGTGGACAGCGAAACCAACCTGCGCGACATCCTCGACAAAGTTCACGAGATCCATATAGACCATGTGGACGACACCCATTTCTTCACCCTATCGCAGGTGTATGAAGACTTGCTGCTGAAGATGGGTGAGAAGAACTCGGACGGTGGCCAGTTCTTCACCCCGCGGGAGGTGATCCGGGCGATGGTGCACACGGTGAATCCTTCGTTGGGGCACACGGTGTATGACCCCTGCTGTGGCACGGGGGGCTTTCTCGCCATCGCCTACGAGCACATCGCCCGCAAGCTGGGGGCGAGCCTCACCAGCACCGACATCGACGCGCTGAAGCATGACACCTTTTTCGGTCGCGAGAAGGAGAACCTTGTTTTCCCCATCGCGCTGGCAAATTTGGTGCTGCACGGAATCGACCAGCCCAACCTGTGGCACGGCAACTCGCTGACGCGCCGCGCCACCTACGGCGCGCTGTTCGAAGAAGCGCCTAGACAGTTCGACGTGATCCTGACCAACCCGCCCTTCGGAGGGAAGGAAGGCAAGGACGCGCAGAAGAACTTTGCCTTCGAGACTAGCGCCACGCAGGTGCTGTTTGTGCAGGACATTCTGGGCGAGCTGGCGCCGCAAGGTACCTGCGCCATCGTGCTGGATGAAGGCCTGCTGTTTCGCACCAACGAGAGCGCCTTCGTCGACACCAAGCGCAAACTGGTGGATGAGTGCGATCTCTGGGCCGTCGTCAGCCTGCCAGGCGGGGTGTTCTCCACAGCCGGCGCTGGCGTTAAGACCAACCTGCTGTTCTTCACCAAGGGCAGGAAGACCGAGCAAATCTGGTACTACGACCTCGCCCATGTGAAGGTGGGCAAAAAAACGCCACTGACTCTGGCACACTTCGGCTTTTCGCCCAATGGCGATGTGCTGCCGGATGCCGCGCTGCCGGATATCCTGACTGCCGAGTGGCAGAGTATTGAGGCCAATGTCGGCAAGCCCTTTCCCAGCTACGCGCGCATGCTGGCAAAGCGCGGCACCCCAGACGGGCACGGCCGCTATTCGTGGACGGTGGATTTCGCTGCCCGCCGTGCCAAGGCCCGCGCCGAGATGCAGCCACTGCTCGATGAGGCTTCCACTCTCAAGTCCACCGTGGTGGACCTCAAGGAGCAACTCAAGCGGCTGAAGAAGGATAAGGCCGCCATGGTTGAACTCGACACGCTGGACGCGCAGATCCGCGAGAAGGACAAGGCCGCCCACGATCTTGAAGCCCAGGCGGCCGCCATCGATGCAGCGGTGTTCGACCTGAAGGCCGTCAACCCCAATGCCGTGACCAAGGTCGACGAGCGCACACCGGCGCAGATCATCCAGAACGTCCAGGACCAGGCGCGCATTGTTTCCGAGGCACTAGCGCGGCTGAACGCGCTGATGGTAGCGGCGAACTGAGAGCTGAAACGGCCAACGAACAAGGGAGTGAAATGAGTTCAAGCAAAAAGGGTCAGATCGACAGCGGCAAGATCTTCATTGGTGAGGTTTTCTCGCGCTTCTGGTTCCGCATCCCGGATTACCAGCGGGCCTATGTGTGGGGCAAGGATGAGATTTCCGAGCTAATCGACGACGTGAACTACGCCAGCGAGCACAACCCTGAGGGGCAGTATTTCCTGGGCTCGATGGTACTGCGCAAGGCGACGCGTACAGCGGACGATGTGAGTTTCGAGGAATACGAGTTGCTCGACGGCCAGCAACGACTGACCACCCTGATGCTGATGCTCGCCTGCATTCGGGACAGGGTGACGGATGCCAAACTCAAGGGCGCGTGCCGTGAGATGCTGTATCAGGAAGAGAACAAGTGGAAGAAGATTCCTGGCCGCAATCGGATTGTCTATGACATCCGCGACAACGTGGGCGCATTCATCGGGCGCTACGTCAAGGCCGACGACGGCTCGGGCAGCGCAGACTTGCCTGGCATCGCTGCAAGCAAGAACCTGTCGCTGGCGAACATGGCTGCGGGCATACAAACCATCCATTCCAGTTTTGACGATGCCGAACGTTTCCCGTCTGCAGACGACTTCGACCGTTTTGTCGGCTATTTGCTGAACAACGCGCTGTTCATCTATGTATCAACGGAGGATCTAGACGATGCATTCCGCCTGTTCACCATCCTCAACGACCGGGGTATTCCGCTGTCGAACAGCGACATCCTGAAGGCCAAGAACCTGGGTGCGATCACTGGTGAGAAGGATCGCGGCAGGTGGGCCGAATACTGGGAGGAGGTCGAGGGTGAAATGGGACGCGATGAGTTCGACCGCTTCCTGTCATTAGTGCGAACCATCTACGTCAAGGACAAGGCGCGCGAGGGCCTGCTCAAGGAATTCGACGAGCGGATTTACGGCTCCAAGCCGCCACTGCTGGCGCTGGGAACGCACACCTTCGAGGCGGTGAAGGCCTACAAGGACGCCTACGACGAGGCTATCCAGTTCGACGGACTGCCAGCCAGTCTGGGCAATGCCTACCGGAACCGCATTAATGTGATGCGTCGGGGCCTGCCTGCTACCGACTGGATTCCGCCTGTGCTTGCCTGGTATCGCAAGTTCAAGGCGCAAAAGCTGCTCGATCTGATTGAACGGATCGACAATAAATTCTCGGCCGACTGGATTGTTCAGCTGACGCCCACGCAGCGGATCAGCAACATGAACGAGGTGCTCAAAGCCATCGAGGCGGCGGCGACACCTGACGCAGTGCTCGCTGGCAAAGTGTTTGAATTTGACCGCAAGCAGCTGGCCACTCTGCTGGATGGCGCAATCTACGGACGGCGATTCGCCAAGTACGTGCTGCTGCGGCTCGAGTATCTGCTAGCCAGCCACGCAGCCCCGTTGAATCTCCCGGATGAGATCAGCGTCGAGCACATTTTGCCGCAAACTCCGGCCAAGACCAGTAAGTGGGTCAAGGACTTCACCGAGGATGAGCGCGAGGCGTGGTTGCACCGGCTAGGCAACCTGATGTTGCTGTCTCGACGCAAGAACACTTCGCTCGGCAATTTGGATTTCGCCGACAAGCGAGTGCGCTACTTCGAGGATCGTGTCGAGAGCTTACCGAATTCACAGCGCTTGCTGGCAACGACCGCTTTCGCATTGAATGATTTGGCGTCTCGTCATAGGGATTTATTGGACCGGCTGAACACCTCTTACGAGGGCAAGCCATGACTGATCAGGTTCAACCCCGCGAATCCCTCCACTTTGAAAGCACTGACAGTCGCACAGCCCTGCCGGTAGGCAAGATCGTTGACGGCGAGGTCTGTGATCTCAACGATGTGGGGATCAGCTGTTGACTCCAAATACTGCGTGCGGGTGGCTTGGCTAAGGGCCTTCATTACGTTCATCGCGCCCTACGCCATCAATACTGTTCCGTGCACGGTACCGGGCATCCTCCCAGGTGCTATTGGCGTCCGCGAGCCTGCGCTCCCCGCTGCGTATGCCGTCTGGCCCGTGCCTACGCTCATTGGCTGTGCCATTGGAGGCTGGAGCTTCTATCGTGACCACTATTGCGGCGACATAGAATGGGATTTCTATGAGTAGCTCTCATCATAGGCGCGACCTGGGCGCCAATTAGTCGAACATACCTGGCAACCTGAAAATCTAACGCCGAGCGAAGGATTATGAAATTTGCAATCCCGTGCCCGGAGCGCTCAAGAACGTCTGGGCCGGGCAATCTGCAATAGAGTTTCCAGCAGCTTGAAGCACGGGAAGGGGGTTCTTACACATTCACATGCCTAGCCGGCCACGAAATCGCTGGCGTGCTCCAGTAGCGGAAAACCTGAGATCCTCTTCGAACTAGGCGCTTTAGCGCTTCTCGATGCCCCCCCCATCAGAGGGGTGGTCTGCTAGCCAAGCACAACCGATGCTTAACCTCGCAGTCGTGTCTATTGACGTGACAAATAATTATCAAGAGGCAAGAGGTCAAATGAGCACGGGCAATGGAACGGTTGCGACGCTAGGTCAGGCAACCCAAGGCAGGCCTCGCGGCGAGCAGAAGAAACCTATCGAGCAATTTAAACGCCGAGAGTCTGCGGAACTGGTGATTGCGTTCGCTGGCCCGATTGGCTCGGGCATTAAGAGCGTAATCGACCAGGCCGATCAGCGATTGCAGGCGTTAAATTACAAGGTCCATCGGATCAAGCTAAGCGGCTTCATTGATGCCGCACTGAGGGCCGGCACGATCAATCTCGGCGCTTTGCCCACCCTCGGCAAGGCAGACAGATACATTCGCCTTCAAGACGGTGGGTACGCCCTACGCGAGCGTTTCGCCCCAGACATATTGGCGGAATGGGCTGTTAGGGAAATTGTAGGCGTTCGCGCGGAAGGGATGCCCGCCGAGTTGGACGAACGACCGAAGGACTTCGTTCCGGTGAAAGTTGCATATTTGATCGATCAGATCAAGCATCCAGCCGAGGTCGAGTTGCTTCGAGCGGTCTATCGAAATCTTTTCTACCTTGTAGGGGTTGTCAGCGTTGCCAGCAGCCGAGAGCAAAGGCTGCTACAAGAAGGCGTTGCGATGGCCAACGTCTCTGAATTGATGGAGCGCGACCGGAGGCAGGAGCATGAGAACGGGCAGCAACTTGATAAGGCACTGCAGTTGGCCGATTTCTTTATACGGAACGACCGAGGCAACCTCGATCCAATTAAGGAACAGATCGCTAGATTTCTCTCACTCTTGCACGGCGAAAACGGGATCACGCCGAGTCGACAGGAGTATGGCATGTACGTGGCATACGCCGCCGGCTTGAAGTCTGCGTGTATGTCACGTCAAGTTGGAGCAGCCATCGCCAACGCAGAAGGCGAAATCATTGCTACGGGGTGTAATGACGTACCAAAGGCTGGTGGCGGCCTGTACGTCACCGAGGATGGCCAGCACGACCATCGTTGCGTGCACAGGGAAGAGCAAGTTTGCTTCAATGACCGGGAGAAGGCGGCGCTTAGGGAGGCTATGGAAGGTTCATTGAGAGACGCATTGGCAAGCGCTGTTCCCGACAAGGCAAGCGATCCAGCAGTCCTCGACGCAGTGATGGCGGCAGTCTACAGCGCATCTAGGATCAAAGACCTGATCGAATTCTCCCGTGCGGTCCACGCCGAAATGGAAGCAATCATCTCGTTGGCCCGTGGTGGCGGGACAGGACTTACCGATGCGGTTCTTTACTCAACTACGTTCCCTTGCCACAGCTGTGCGCGTCATATCGTCGCAGCAGGAATTAAACGGGTCTACTACATTGAGCCGTACGAGAAGAGCTTAGCGAAGAGCTTACACTCCGACGCCATTCAATTCGACACTGAAGAGTCCGGAGCTGGGGCAGGTACTCGAAGGGAAGCCGGCACGGAGCATGTCAAGTTCATCCACTTCGAAGGAATCGCGCCTAGGCAGTATCTGCGATTCTTTACAATGAACTCCCGCAAGGATCGCACTGGCAAAGTTATCAAGATCGTACCAGCGCAATTGCCTAAAGCCGTCAACGAATACCTTGATGACTACCGAGACTTCGAAGCGAAGGTTGTGGCACACTTGTCCGAGATCCTGCCGGACGATGGGCAAGAAGAAACTGCTTGACTGGGGCCTCGTCTAGGCACTACCCTCGCGCCACCGAAGTGAGGAGCATCATGAAGAATCGTTCATTCGAACAACTCGAACTCGACTTCTCAGCCTCAGCGCGTCAGCCGGCACCCGAACGGCCTGCGACATTGATTCTGGCCTACTCTCGGCCTACTGAGCGCCGCGAGGATTCGAAGCACCACGACCGGAAGCTAAGGCTTTTTGACGGACTGACCTCTTACGCCCGCACACTTCCTTGGTAGTGTAAGCGTTAGCCGAGGGGGCTCCCTGGCGCCCGCATCACATCCGCCTGTCCCGACGTAGTCGGGCCAGGCTCCTCTCAAGATGCAATTGGCCGATCCTATTGCCAATTTAAAGCGCAGCAAGAATCACTCTAAATTGCAAGCACCCGCAAGGACACGCGCTTGCGCGACATCCTCCTGACGGGACGATCCGTTCGACTACTACTGCGGTGATATTGCGCGGGGTAACCTCAGAGTAGCCTTTCAACGGCGGGGGGTGGTGCGCTGTCGGCACGTGCATTAGTCCGGTAGATAAGCAGTGACATCGAACTGAACCGTAGACGCCGCTGGTACAGCAGGCTCCTTCAACCACGCCGCAACTGGGCCATGTCACGCCTCATCATCTAGTGTCGGCGGGTCGCTGCTGAAACCAATACTAGCTATCAGGGCGCGTCCGTAGCGCGGTGGCTGAAACGCGACCGAGCAGGAGGCAATGCGCCCTGAAGCGACCAGTGTCACGACAAAATCGAACTCTCTGTCCGACAGCTCAACAACGCCGTCCATCACAGGCTTGACGCGAATAAAGCTTCCGACCGACGGGATCTGAGCTTGACCCACGAAGGGTTCGGTGACTGGAAACATGTGAATCGAAAAGCCCGAGACGCCTGACACCGGCTCGGTCAACTCGCCTTCGAGCACTAACCAAGCACTCCCCTTCCGCTCGCGCAGTCCGCCGCGATGGCGTTCGGCGAGCACGTGAAGAGAGGCTCGCCAGCCGGTAATAATGCCCTCGCGAGTCAATAATGTACTTTGGGAAAGACCTCTTTGTACCTTTTTAATCACTTCAATCCGGAGCGACTTGTCATGGACGCAGAGAAGTAGTCAGAGATTCCCTCTACTGCCTCCCGCGTAGTTGACGCACGTGGCAGCAGCTACTGGCCGCTAGCGCCCGCCCCAGCAAACTCGGTGAGCGCAATAGCCCAAATCGCCTCCGCAACACCGCGCGAGCGAAATGCTTACTAGCCTTCTGGATGAAAGCTCGGCCAATCCAAACTTGTAACATCCCTCAGCCCCCTACCTTCGTAGGGTATGCCACTAAGAATCCAAAGCCGATTCACTGCCTGGTAACCTTGAGTTATCAATGGATCATATGCACATTTTTCTCGTGTCGTATGTCTGCTACAGGCCGACATCCTGACGGGCAGACACGGATACAAAACCGGGTACAAATCCGGGTATGAGCCTAGCCTCACAAACACAAGACCCATGAATGGAGCGTGAAGCCGGCCGAAATAATGGTTTAACGTCTGAACTGTCACGCCGACAGCCTCGCTGTGGGCGATCGCCGTCGCCGCCGACACGGAAGTATCTGAATCTGACATCCGCTAGCTTCCTCTGGGAGTGTCGAATTTCGACACTTTTGGGCCATTCCCTTGGCGTTTCACACTGTGGCAACCGGCCTGATCAGGTGATGTGGCTTGAAAGTATCACCCGGTGACAGTCACTCCGAGATCGGCGAGGAAGCCAAGGTTTGACATCGGCGCCGGGCGGCATGGCCTGTCCTGCCTTCATTCAATGAGTTACTTGTGGGCCCGACAGGGCATCAGTCCACGCTAAGCCGTCTTCTGGGGCCGGATGACGTGGCTCGTCATCCGGCCGAGCATTCTCACGGCGCCCACATTCCAGCGAAGCGAGTAGGCGCCGGCAGCCGTCGGCAGTTGGTCCCGCCCCTCTGGCCCGAAGGTAAAGTTGCGCCCGCAGCTCATTGCTTGCCTTCGGGATGACGTCGTACTGTGTGTCGTCAATTGGTACTTTGAGCGTGAACATGCCTCTCAACATCCGGAAGGCTGACATGTTCGGGTGAATAGCCCTCCCGGCGTCAAGTGCCTCCAGCAGGTACGACTGGCGTGCCTCGTCGCTTCCCTTGATGTGGGAGAGGACCTCGCCGGCAAGCCTATCGGCCAAGGAGGACCTGGTCTGCCGGCATGCGTCCAGGAAGTCCTCAACCTGACCAGTTCGCTCACCCAGGACGGCAGCGATGCTGGGGGCAAGGCGCTCGAGAGTCCATTCATTTCCGCACCACGCAAGTAGTGTCCCATTAGCAACGAGCGCAAGAAACTCAGTGAGGTGCCTTGGCGTCAGGGCAGAAACCAATGCCGCGCCGAGTTCCTCTGGTGGTCGCGCTTTCTCAACAAGCTCCCCACCAATCTCCAAGAGCGCGGGCCAGGCGGCTTCTGAGTGCATGGCGCCCAAATGACGGATGATCTCGTTGGGGTAAGAAAAGCGGCGCCATTGCTGAAGATAATGGCCGATCGGCTTGCTCAAGAGTGAAAGAGGCACCATGCGAATCAGCAGTTCGCTAAACCCCGACATCGCATAGCGCGTCGAATCGTCGTACCACTTTGTATTGGCTGCTTGGTCGTACTGAGCCTCAAGTTGCCTGACAACGGCCGTATCGGAGATGTACAAGCCTTGGCGCACGAGTCCTCGCAGTGCCCCAACCGTCCCATAGACGTCCATCAAACCACTTGTCAGAGCGCGATGCACCGGCTCGACGACACCCGCACTGGGAATGCTCGCTACGATGCCAGCAAGGCGACCGACGTAGTGCTCGGCCTCTCGAGCGTTCCACTTCTCGTTAGTGGACTTTTTCTCCTCGTAGGTCGTCACGAGTTTGCTCAGCCTCTGCCCGATGGCTTTGGCCGACTCATCTGTCCAGTGTTGGAATGTATCGTCAGGCTGCCGAAGTTCGCGGCCTAACCGCCGACGTTGATCTCCCTCCTGGATATCAGTACTAAGACTGCTGAACAGCCGCTCCCGCTGGCTGGCCCAAGGCAAGCTGACAATGCGGACAATCGCCTCAGGGACGAATTCCATAGCACTGGGGTGAGCCATCAGTTCCAGCAGACCCGGTAGGGAATCAGCCCCCCACTTTGCCAAAGCCGATGCCAGGTAGAGGCCCTCCTGAGGGTTATGCGGCCGATGCAACGTTCCCATCTTCGAGCATTGATCGACCTTTTCCCGGAAAGTGCTCCAGGCATCGAGGTGGCGGCGACACGTCTCCATCAGGAATGACCCGAACTCAGCCGGCGCGACATGGCTGGCGACGCCACAGAGATACACGCGGACCGTATCCTGCGGAACCTCCGCAGCCTCTACTTTCTCGGCAAACTGGGCCACAAGCTGCCGGACCGCATCAACTGTGGGTTGCCATTGATTGGCCATTCTGGCGCTTCCGTCGTCTCGCCCCATTCGCCGCAACACCAAGTCAACCAACTGCGCTGCCTCGTTGTAGGAGGCCGACTGGCCACGCTGCATGACCACGTTCAGCAGGTCACCCCCGGGCACATGTGCAAGCAGGTATCCCACCTGCCTGTGCCTTTCGTGGTCAATGTCCGATAGTGTCCCGCGACCAGCTTCGCCATACTCCAGCCACGAGGTGACGCTGCGCTCGATTTGATTGCGGTCCGCCAATGGCCCCAGGACCTCGCCACTGAGTTTCTTGAAGTCCTGTCCCTGCAGAGCGATCCATGCTTGTTCGAAGACGTCGGTCTTGACGTCCGTCGAGGTCTCTTGCAGGTATTCACTGACCCATTCAGGCACCTCGCGCGATTGCACGGCGAGCTGCCGAGCAAGGTTCAACAAGCGCTCGGGTGCATTGGTCCGTGCGATGGCAACCAGAGGAGCATCATTTCCGTGATGCTCACGACCGTGCAAGTGCTTGAAGACAACATCGAGCGCACGTGGCCCAACCTCATTGGGCAAGGCCAGAGCAAGTTGCAACTGTGCGTTGTCAGACGTGTCGCTGGCAGCGATGCTAAGGAGACGCTTACGTACCGCGTCACCGGCGTATCCATCTTCCAAGGCGTACTGGACGTGGCTCATGAGGTTGTGTTCTATCTGGACCTCAACTGGCGCATCCAACCAGGCCTGCAATGGCACATCCGAGGCCGGGAAGTGCCAGAACAAGGCGGAAATCGCTGCGGTCCGGACGGCGGGGTCAGGCTCATGTCGAGCCAGACTCACAAGGAACTCGTAGTTGTCCGCGTTATCAGCCATCTCATGCACGAACTCCACTCGGAGGTCTGGCGGCCATGAGGCGACACGCTGAGCAGCCCCAGCTCCAAGTTGTGCGAGCGATATGGCGGAGCCGTTCAATCGGTATGTATGGAGGCGCGTTTGCTGGTCTTCGCTCTCCAGAAGTGGCCACAGCCGCTCAGCGAAGGCCGGTAGGCCAGACGCAATCTGGTAGGCGACTCCAAGGTCTCGAACCTCATCCATGGCGGATGCGGCCAGTTCATTGACGCGCGACACGAGTTGCTGGTGAAGCTCCGAGTCATCCGCGTAGCTAAGAGAGCTGATTCCAGCCAAATCGCAGGCAACTCCCAAGTCAATCGCTACGGCGGCCTTGACCATACGGACTCGGGCAGCAGCCGGGCCTCCCTGAGCTTTTAGCTTCCCAGCGACAAGGACGAGAGACTCGCTCCAGGCCGGCTGATTGACCGCTGTGCGCAGGAACGTTGGTGGGACGGCATCTTCAATGCATTCGCGTAGCACCCGAGTAGCGGCGAAGTACTCTTGGAAGCGCTGGTGGGCGAAACGAACCACACCGTCGTCGAGGTGCAAGAGATGATGGCTGACCAGTACGTCCAAGACCGAGGTCGGTCGTGGAAGTGCTCCAACTAGCTGTCGCTCGGCCAGCCGAGCAGCAGCACTGTGGATGGCTTGAAGTGCCTCGTCTCTGGAACAGTTGGTAGCCAGCCGTTGTGTGAGTAGGCAAGCAATCTCTTCAAGATACGCCCGTTGATGGCCATCTACAGGTGACACAGACAGCACAAGACTGCGCTGGTCATCCTCTTCGAAGGCCTGCACGGCGGCACCAAGAAGCTCAAGCATGCTCGAATATGCCACGACGCCCTTCCTGGCTTGTGCAATGAGGCCTCGAAGGATGAGCGGGCTCCTGGCCGCATGGCGCAGGCGCGTGTGCCTGGCTAGAAGGTCCACTAGCGACGCCGATCCGTCATCGCCAAGCTCAGCGCGAATAACAGCCGATTGCCCCTGCCATGTAAGTCCTCGAACCTCAATTTGCTTCGCGTTTGGCAAGCTAGGCGTGTCGCTTGAAGTCCGAGATACGGCAACAACGCTGATTGCTTCCGCCGCCGCCGTCAGCTGGATAAGTCCATCTCGGCAGACCAGCTTAGACAAGGCGGACATCTCGTTCCATCCATTGAGCATGATGACAAGGCGGCCAGCCTCTGCCAGCTTGGTCAGCTCCTCGGCAGTCACGCCGTTTGCCTGCGCCGCGGGAAGGCCGGTGAGGAATTCAAAGAGGCCCGAATTTGTCCGTCCCCAGACTGCCGCGTCCACGAACAGTGGAATACGGCGCTCGCTGTTTATGCAAGACGTGCAAAGGTCCAACAGGAACGTCGTCTTACCTATGCCGCCTGTTCCGAACAAAATGAGGTTGCCCCCGGATTCGATAACAGACGAAAGTTCAGAAGCGCTAGTTGGGCGTGGTTCTTGCCCTTCCTGCCTTTCGTGCACCTCCAGGGTGAGCGGCGCAACGAACCGAGGCATCTTCCAGCTACGCTTGCCGGCCTCGAGCAACGTCGCGGCCATAGCGCGCACACGAGCTAGGTCGGCATCGATCGGGAACTGACGCTGCTCAGGATGTCGAATCCTGAACACCTGCGCTGCTATCCATTGCTCAAGAGCCAGTTGCAATGCTTGCCTGCCAGGCTCTGTTGCTCGGAGTTGCCCGTAGATGTGCGATACGGCTAAGGCCACTCGGCCAGTGGCCAGCTTTCTGGTTTCGTGAGTGACCCTTTCAAACTCGATAGCAAGCTGCTCCTCTGCTCGCCTTGACATCTCAGGAACGTTGCCTGCCCGTGCTATCAACACCTCCATAAAGAGTTCAACGTTTTCGCCTTGGCGCAACCAGTTTCGAAACTCGTCAGACTGGAGCCCGGGAGGTAGACTGTCGATGGCCGCAAGCCTTTCGAGTTCTAACTTGACGAGGTGATGAAGGCTGCCTTGGCTGGCAAGGTCCTCGCCCTGCATGGCTCTTTCGCTGGCTTTGTGTCGACCGTACCTTGCGCCTGCGATGTTCAGGAGCTTCTTCAAGCCCCATCCAACTGGTGTCTTGATTATCGCGAGCCAGTCGAGGGCCATTCCTATACTCCCTCTCACTCATGGGCCGCGATTCGGGCCGTTTCGATTGTGGTCTGAAACACACGCTTGGCTAAATTTATGACGGCCGCCGTACGGCTGTCTTAAGCAGCGATTGAAGCACTGCCAGACCCGACAGGTCAATACCGGCACTTGGATTCGAACGACGCAGCGGCCTTATCCCATGCGGCGACTGCACGGAAATCGCGTGAAAGGCCGATCCCGGCCGATCACCGACAGCTGACACGCCGTCGCGCCCCGTCCTCCACGGCGGACCAGACGGGCAGTAACCAACCCGTAGCGGCCCCCGGCTCCTAGTAAGGTCCACCGCTTACAAGACTTGGCGGAGGCGATGTGTTTAATCCAAAAAGCCTAGACAAGGGCTTCAGGAGTGCGCCCCTGCCAGATTGCCAGCGTCATACCGAGCGCCTTCGGGTACTTGAGGCAGCACGTCATGTGTGGGGGCATCTTTGGGGGCATATTCGAAATAATACGAGCCAGGATGGCCAATTTATGCGACTTCTGAGCAGTTGTTCGGTAGTCCTTCGGCCACCAGTTTCGCTGTACAACAACGCACTTGAGACCGGCACGATATTTTTGCGCCGGGTGCAAGGATATGCTTGCCTGATGAAAAAGCCGACCTTGAGTCGGCTTTTTCATTTGTACAGCGCAAAGGCAGCTAAAAAGCTGAATCCGGAGGTGGACTACATGCCACACGCCTTCTCGCCCAAGCGGCCATACAGGTGGTCAAGAGGCCCGCGTTAGGAGAATTCGACCTATTTCCCTGGCACTGGCACTATCCCATTTCAAGTGCCCAGGGACTCACCATGTTCGGTATCGACTGCGAGAGAGAAAAAGAGCGTCCAGGAATCAGGGATTTATTTCTACAATAATCGATGATACCGATGATATCGGTACGGCTGCTTTTGAATGAGGATGCAGATCGATCAAGAAAAAAATGAAGTGCCAGGCCGGGGCGGTCCCGCACTTCATAAAGGGTAGAACGGAGGGTTACTGCGGTCCAACTAGAGGCCCGTTGTTTTAACTAGACTCGCCGGGAGTTTGATTCATCGCTCTACCGGCGACAATGAGAATATTCTGGAAAGGCGTGACGACTGGCGATATCCACCTGCCGAACTTCTCCTTCCAATTTCTTCCCCCGAACCGTGGGGAGTTATCGGCGACCTATCGGCCGGCCAACCCCAGCACCATCAAGGTGGTGAACCCGGTATTCTTTGAAGGCTGTATGCCCCTGGACAAAGTGCGGAATGTGCCCATGGGCAAGGAACTCGCCAGAGGTATCCAGGCTGGCACGGCGTCGAAGAAGGATTTTTCCTTTGAGATCCGCTGCGAAGGGAAACCCAACAAATTGCCGCCGGTCAAGGTCTACTTCCAGGGGGACTCGCCGGCCGCCGGCATGCTCAGGCTCTCCGATGCGGGGAAGCCGGGCGTCGCCAGCGGCGTGGGCATTGCTCTGACCAACAACCGGGGCGTGAAATTGCCCTTTAGCGGGGCCAGCACCATCGCGCTGGATTGGCGGCGCAGCGAGACCGGCGGCGAAGTCTATGGCTTCTCGGGCATTGCCAGCTATGCGCCGATCGGCGGGGAAGTGAAGCCGGGCAGGGCAAATGCCACGATGACCTATGTGCTCGACTACAACTGAGCATGCAGCCGCGCCGCTCCAGGACGTGCTCACACTAAACACGTCACTTCGCAAACTCCAGCGACTTCAATCACCAAGCCGCCATCTTGAGCGGAAACCATAGCGTGCCTTTTGCTTCGAACTCATCGCCGTTGCGCCGAACGTGCCGGATTGACGGCTCAGCGTGCGGGGTACGCGCGCGCCGCCACGCCACAAGCTCAGCCACCTGCAGGGGCGGCGCGAACCAATAGCCTTGCCCCCATTGCACGCCGTGCTGGCGCAGATACGTCACCTGTTCCTGGGTCTCGATGCCTTCGGCGATCAAGTCCAACTGCAGGCGCTGGCCGAGACGGATAATCGTCTCCAGCACGATGGCGTTCACCGACCCTGTGTCGATGCCTTTGACAAACGAGCGGTCGATCTTGAGGTAGTCCGCGTCGATCTGTTCAAGATAGGACAACGCGCTTTGGCCGGTGCCGAAGTCATCGAGCGCCCAATGAACGCCCAATGTATGCAGATGCTCGATATTGCGTTGCACCTGCTCGTCATCCGGCAGTGCTTCACGCTCGGTGACTTCCAGGACCAGGCACGGCCCGTTGGGCCCGAGTTTGCGCATGAGCCGCAGCACATCGTCGATGAACTCTGGCGTCGCCAGATGAGAGCCGCTGATGTTGACGCCGATGTGGTCTTGGGAACCAAGTCCCAAGCGGGAAATATCGGCGGCCACCAGATCGAAGATGTGCCGTGTCAGGTCCCCGATGAGGCCATTGTCTTCGGCCAGAGGGATAAAGAGGTCGGGCCGAATATGGCCGCGGTTCGGCCGCTGCCAGCGCACCAGCGCCTCTACCCCACTGAACTCCCCGGTGGCGAGCCGGACAATGGGCTGGTAGACCATGTGGAATTCCCGCTGGCGCATGCCTCGGTAGATTTCAGTGACCAGGGACATCCGTCGCTTGCAGAACAGATGGGCCAGATAGCCCGAGAGCAGCGCGGCCAGTACCAGGAAAGGCGCGTAGTGCCGCCACAGCTCACTGCGGTAGGAGGTGATCAACGCCGGGTCGACAGCAACGCGCACCTCGATCGGGAAGACGGCTGACTTGGCGACTCCCATGCTGTTCCGGTAGCTTGGGCCCGTCGGCGTTTGTATTGGGGCTCCGCTGGGAAGCTGTCGCTGCGAGTCGCTGAGCAGGATCTGGACCAGGAATTGACGGTTGTAGGAAGCAGCAGCCTGGATGTCCAGCAAATACTGCCCGTCAATCACGGCCAGCACACCCGAGCCATCGCCCACACCACGAGAGACGATGACCGCGGGACGGTCCTGCACCAGCGAGGTGTTCGCATTTGGGGTGATCTTCAGCCCTGTCGGCAGGCTGGGCATCGCGTCGAACTCCAGCTTGAGCGGTATATCGTCGAGCTTTCCCAGCACCGGAGAGCAGTAGAGCTTGTCGTGGCGCACGAGCACAAGCGAGCGAAGATACGTCCCCAGGGTGCTCGTCCGCGTGAGCTCGCCGATCACGTCCTGGCAAGGCTTGCCAAGCATGGCCGTGGCCTTGTCGGCATTGGCGGCCACGACCTGAAGCATGTTGTCCACTTGCCTCTGGATAGCTACAGCCGTCACAGAAGCTTCGCCGTCGGCGCGCTGTTTCGCCTGCAGGAAAACCAGTGGCACCATGGCCAACGGGATGACCAGGATGGCCGCGAGCACGATGGCCGCGTGCCAGTATTGCTCACGCCGGGGCTTGATAGTCTGCACGTCCGAGGCTCCTGCGCGCGCCGTGCGGTTCGAGGCCAGTCCCTCTCTCGGTTCCCCATACCTGGTGACGTGTTCGCGCCTTTTTGTTTTCTCGATTTCCTTGGCACCCGTCTCAAGGAGGAGACCGGTGGCGGGCACCCTGGCAAGCCAGGCATTCCGGAACAAGGCTGGGCTGACACCTCGCTTGTCCTGCTCTACTTCGGCTTGGATCCCGCATGATGCGGATCGGGTTCCCGTCGCAACGGAGCAAACCGCAAGTCTAAGCTACCCTGGCCAATGCGCAAACACAAGCGACTTCGCCGAGTCGCATGGGTCATCACCGTCCACGGTACCGCGCCCCAAAAGTGGCAACAGCGTCTTCGGGAAAGATGTCCCCACCGCTAAGTGTTTGTCCTTAGTTGCACCGAGCAACTAATGTACGGAGAATCTATTGTCGATATCCACTGACTCCTTTATTCCTCCATGTCGTCTTCTGACCATCCCATCCTCGAGTACCTGTCGTTCCGGTTGGACCGGTTGAGCGAGTTGAGCAAAGCGGCGGGAACGAAGTACTACGAAGAAGAGTTCGGCGTCACGGTGCGGGATTTGCGCGTGCTGCGGCTGGTTGCCTTGGAACCCGGGCTGACACTGAGCCGGCTTATCGAGCTATCCTTGCTCGAAAAGACGATGGTGTCAAAGATCGTCAGCGCTCTTGTCAAGAAGGGGCTCCTGTACCGCGAGATCGGAGAACTCGATGCCCGGCAGATCAATCTGTTCCTGAGCGCCGAGGGAAAAAGCATGGTGAAGCGGACGTATGCGCGCGGCAACACGCTCGAAGAGGCTTTGCTTGGCACCCTGACCGAGTCGGAGCTCAAGACCTTTAACCGCTGCATCGACAAGCTGACGGACACGCTCGAACACCACGCGAAGAACGCCGGCAGCGCCAAGCCGAAGCGGGCCGCATAGATTCGTCAATCCCCAGCCGGGGTATCCATGTTCCATCCATCGTTCCGCCAGCCATTCCCATTGGTGCCGGATGCCCTGGCCAAGGACTGGGAAGCCATGCGTCCAGCAAACGATCCTGGCCCCAACCGCCGCAGGCGCTAGCCTGAGCAGCCTGAGCGCGTCGCCTGACGCTGAAACCATCTCAACAGAAGGAGAAACGATGCGGCTGCTGCTTGCCTCGTTCAAACACGAGACCAATACCTTTTCACCGGTTCCCACGCCGTTCCAGCGCTTTTTCCGCGAAGGCGCGATCCTCAGCGGCGCCGAGGCGATCGCCGCGCGGCGCGGCACAGGCACCGCGCTCGGCGGATTCATCGAAGTGGCGCAGCGCCATGGCGCCCAGATGGTGGTGCCGGTGGTGGCAGAGGCGTCGCCAAGCGGGCCGGTGGATCCGCAGGCCTACGAGCGCATCTGCGGGATGATCGTGGAGGCGGCGGCCAGCCAGGCGTTCGACGGCATCCTGCTGGATCTGCACGGTGCCATGGTGACGCCCGATTTCGAGGACGGCGAGGGCGAACTGCTGCGGCGCCTGCGGGAGGTGCAGCCGGACACGCTGATCGGCGTCGCGCTCGACATGCATGCCAACCTCTATCCGGAGATGGTCGCCCGCGCCAACGTGCTGACCGGATACCACACCTACCCGCACGTCGACATGGCGGCCGCCGGCAAGCGTGCCGCGGAACTGCTGTGCCGTGCCATCCAGGGGAAAGTCCGTCCGGTGCTGGCATGGGACAACCGGCCCATGCTGCCGCATGTGATGCGCCAGGGCACCCATGCCGAACCCAACCGGTCTTTGCAGGCATCGTGCATCGCGCTCGAGCAGGCCGGGGACGGCATCCTCGCCGCCTCGCTGTTCACTGGTTTTCCGCATGCCGATGTCCGCAATGCTGGCCTGTCCGTAGTCATCTGCGCCGATGGCGACGCCGACGGCGCCCGCCAGGCCTGCCAGGCGCTGCTGGACCAGGCATGGGACCAGCGCGCCGACTTTCTCTATCACGGCGCACCGCTGGCCGAAACCGTTGCCCGCGCCAAGGCAGCCGACGGCCGTCCGGTCGTGTTGCTGGACCACTGCGACAATGTTGCATCGGGCGGCACCATGGACACCACCGCGGTGCTCCGGGAGGTTCTGCGGCAGGAACTCAAGGATGCCGTCTTTTATGCGATTCACGATCCCATTGCCGTCGAAGAAGCCATTCTGGCCGGCATCGGCAATGAGGTCTCCCTCGCGCTAGGGGGGCGCTGCGCCTTGCCGGCAACGGGAGATCGCAATGAACCCCTGCGGCTGAGCGCACGCGTGCAGCTGATCAGCGATGGGCGCTTCCGTCTGAGCGGTCCCATGAGCGCGGGCGTGGAAGTGAGCACCGGCAAGACGGTGGTGCTGGATACCGGTACCGTACAGGTCATCGTGGTCTCCTCGCATATGGAGCCCTTCGACCTCAGTTGCTTCCATGCCCTTGGCATCGATCCCGCGCGGAAGAAATTCCTGGTAATGAAGAGCCGCGTTCACTGGCGCGCTGGCTTTGGCGACCTGGCGGCGCATGTCTTCGAGTGCGACAGCATCGGCGTGACGACTTCCGACTTCGGCAAGCTGACCTTCGAGCACGTACGGCGGCCGATCTATCCGCTCGACGACATCTAGGCCGCCGCGCTCGCGGTTGGCATGCAGGCACAACAGGAGACAAAGCATGAAGCTCAAATCCATCCTCGCTGTCTTGTCTGCTGCGTGCAGCACGAGTATCGCGCAGGCGCAAATCGCTCGTCCGCCGCTCAGCGCCGCGGATTCGGACCCCGTAAAGATGGGCTGGATGACCGGTTCGCCGCCGCCGGCGGACAAGCTGATCCGGCAAGCGGACATGACGCTCTACGCGTTCCCGCAGACGCGCTGGTCGTTCGCCAATTTCCGCCAACTCGTGCCCAGCACCAATGTCAGGCGCGGTGATGGCACACCGTCGGCATTGCCGCGCGCCGAGCGCACCGACATCGACGGCATCACGTTCACGCCGTTGGGACGCGCGGACACGATGACCTGGGCGCAGTCGCTCGAGGCCAACTACACCGATGCGATCGTCGTGCTGCACAAGGGCCAGATCGTCTATGAGCGCTACTTTGGTGTCATGAACCCGCGCCAGCCACACACGGCCATGTCGGTAACCAAATCGTTCTTCGGCACGCTGGGGGCGATGCTGGTGGCCGAAGGTAAGCTCGACGAGAACGCGCTGGTCTCCAAATACATCCCCGAGCTCAAGGACACGGCCTACGGCGACGCGACGGTCCGCCAGGTGCTGGACATGACGGTCGGCGTCAAGTATTCGGAGAACTACGCAGATCCGAATGCCGAAATCTGGCAACACGTGCGGGCCGGAGGCGTGTTCCCACGCCCGCCTGGCTACAACGGCCCAACCTCGTTCTACGGTTTCCTGGAAACCCTGAAGAAGGAGGGCGAGCATGGTGATGCCTTTGCCTACAAGACCGTGAATACAGACGTGATAGGCTGGCTGATCCGGCGCGTCAGCGGCAAGTCAGTGGGCGAGGTGCTGTCCGAGCGCATCTGGCAAAAGCTGGGGGTGGAGCAAGACGCCTACATGCTGGTCGACAGCGTTGGAACAGAGTTCGCCGGGGGCGGCTTCAACCCGACCCTGCGCGACATGGCCCGCTTTGGCGAAATGATGCGCCTGGGTGGGCGGTTCAATGGTCAGCAGATCGTGCCCAAGTCCGTGGTCGACGACATCCAAAACGGCGGCGACAAGGCCAAGTTCGCCAAAGCCGGCAATGCGACAATGCCCGGCGGGAGCTATCGCGACATGTGGTGGGTCAGCCATAACGCCGATGGCGCCTTCTCGGCGCGCGGCGTTCATGGCCAGGCGATCTACATCGACCCCAAAGCCGAGATGGTGATCGCTCGGTTCGCCTCCCATCCGGTGGCCGGAAACGAGCAGTCCAATACGACCAGCTATCCAGCCTTCCAGGCATTGGCCGACCACCTCGCAGCCAATCGATAGCAACGCCACCGAGCGTGATGATGACGAGGCCGCGCTGCGCCGGAACGGCAGGCGGCTTCCGGCATATCTCAGGGCCCAAGGCTGGCTGCAGGTCGGCAGGCACGATTGACCGCTCTGGCCATGGGGGTGCGGCATTGCCTGTAGCGCATGCCGACGCTACGCGGTGCGCCCGCGCAGGGCGCACGTCGTTTATCAGAGCTCACTGCGGCTGCTCGCGGCGCGACTTTTGCGAAACCGGGACCACCGACGGATTTGCAGCAGCCGGGGCCGGTGTGGACGGCGCGGGGGACGGCCGGATCTGCGTGGTGGGTGAATGCGGCAACCGCACCGGCGCCATGCCCTCTGATCCTTGCAACGCCTGGCCGTTGTCATAACCGGTGGAGACGGCTTCCAGGTAGCCCGGCGCGAACGTCTGCTCGGGCGCGACCAATGACTGGGCCGGCGCGGCGGGCTGGGCATAGGCGATGCTGTTCGCGCACATCCCGAGCACGCGCATCAACAGGACACCTCGCTGCAGCATGCGTATCGCTTCCTGCAAACGCGATCGGGGCCGACTCTCTCGTGGTTCATAGCGGTTGATCTTCATGACGGTTCTCCAATGGAGCGATGGCTCCGGGTGGGGAGGTGGGAAGAAAACGAGCATCGGCGCCGGGCTCTGAACCCTTAATCGCATGGACCATGCCATCCGCATGGCGGCGCCAATAGCGAATGCGCCGCCACTTTTCCGGGTAAACCTGTTGGAGAACTGCAGACACGCATGCTGGCCGCGGTTGGGCGGCACGCAACATGCGATCGATGGAGGCGAGGGCCGGCCGCCCCGGCCGGGTTGTGGATAACTTGGCAAAACCCTGGGGATAAGCAGGCAGGAAAGCTGTGTCCCGGCTGGGGGTGGGTTGTGGGGCGTATACGAACAACTTCGGGGCGGTTTTTACGCGCCACGTATACGTCCACCAGATATCCCGCGAGATCAGGGTATTCCCTCGGAGTTATCTTGTTCGCAAGTCGTTGAGCGGAAAGGGAAAAACCGGCTTATCCACGAGAAAAGGGGGCGTTTACCTACTACTACTATATTGGTATACGTAAACAATAAAGAAAGACATAAGGCCACCATTGCGGCAGACGTATACGTTGCCCGCATTTGGCGCAGCGCTTCGCACGTATACCTGCGCTGGCGTCCCGGCCGGTGCGTATACCGCTCGCCCGACGTTTACCTCACCTCAGCGCGGCACCTTGAATGCTTTCCTTGCCAGCAAGGCTTCCTCGCGTGTCGCGCAGCCCTCCCGGTGATCGTTGACCAGGCCCATCGCCTGCATCAGCGCGTACATCGTGGTCGGGCCGACAAAGCGCCAGCCGCGCTTCTTCAGGTCCTTGGACAGCGCGATGGATTCCGGCGAGATGGCCATGGTGCGCAGCACTTCCGGCGTCAGCAGCGTGGGCCGGCTGGCCGGATCGGGCTCGAAGCGCCAAAAGTACGCGGCCAGCGATGGCTCCGTCTCCAGCAGTTCGCGGGCGCGCTGCGCATTGTTGATGGCCGCCTCGATCTTGCCGCGGTGCCGCACGATGCCGGCGTCGCCCAGCAGCCGCTGGATATCGCGCTCGCCGAAGCGGGCCACCTTTTCAATCTCGAAGTTGGCAAAGGCGCGGCGAAACGCCTCGCGCTTGCGCAGGATGGTGAGCCAGCTCAAGCCGGCCTGGAATCCCTCCAGGCATAGCTTCTCGAACAGGCGCCGGTCGTCGCCGACGGGAAAGCCCCATTCGTTGTCGTGGTAGTGGCAGTAGTCTTCCAGCGTGCCGCACCAGCTGCAGCGCTCGCGCTCCGTGTCTGCCACCGTGTTCGCCACGGGCTGTGCCGCTTTGGGCGAGACCTTTTTCGCTACCTTCTTCGCCACCTTCTTTGCGGTTTCGTTTGCGGCTTCTTTTGCGGTTTCTTTTGCGGCTTTGCTGTCTGCTGCCATGGGTGTGTTCTCCTTCGATCTGCCATCTTAAAGCGACTCGCGCGGCATGTCCCACCCGCGCGGCCTCATGACGCATTTGCTACGATGCCGCCCGTGAAGGACGAATTTCCAAGAGGACTGACATGGACAAACGACTGGCGACCATCGAAGAAGACGGCTGGCAGCTCGACGACGGCGAGGTCATCGGCGAGGCGCACCCCGAGACGTTCTGGGTGCCGGCGCTGGCGCAGCGGCAGGCGCTGCAGGCCGGCCAGCTGGTGAAGCTGATCTTTCGCATCGTCACCGCCGACGAGCAGGATCGCGAGGAGCAGCACGTGGAACGCATGTGGGTGATCGTGACCGGACGCGAGGGCGATCTCTACAGCGGCGAGCTCGACAACCAGCCCTATTGCACGGAGGAAATGGCGCCCGGCATGCCGCTCTGGTTCGAAGCGCGGCATGTGATCAATATCCATAAAGAGGGCGACGAAGAATAACCACCCGGTTAAGCGCCCGGTCGGCGCGTCTCGCCTGAAAATGTCGACCTGGCGTTACACTGGGCGCGCATGATGCAGGCGGCCACCGGTGCCGGCAAACGCAGTATCCGCGCCAGCGGCCGCCGCCTTCCCCAACCTTCTTAGGCGAAACCTCATCTGATGCGCTGGATATTCGGGGTGATTGGCTTGGTGCTCGGCATGGTGGTGGCCGGGTTTGGCGGTGCGCTGACGGGCGCGGTCCTGGGTTTCGGTTTTGGCTGGATGGTCAGCGACCGGCCCACCCGGCCTCCCGGCGACGGCGAGGCGCAGGGCGCCCCGGCGGATCCGCTCGAAGCCCGCGTGCTGCGGCTCGAGCAGGAGCTGTCCACGCTGAAGCGCGAGATGGCGAGCCTGCGCGGCGAGACCGTGGCGATCCCATCGGCCACATCGGCCCCCGCAGCGCCGGGTACGGCTGAAGCAGGCGAATTTCCGTCATCTGCTCCGGCAGCCAGCGTCCCCGAACCAACCCCGGCGATCCCGATGCCGATCCCGGTCGAGGCGCCGCCAGCCTCCATCTCCACGCCTGCTCCCGCACCAGCGCCTGCCCCAGCGCGCTACGTGGAACCCCCGCTTTCGTCCGCGCTCGGGCCACGCGAGCCCGATTTCGTCGAGCGCGCGATATCCGCCGCGCGCGGCTGGCTGCTTGGCGGCAACAGCGTGGTGCGGGTCGGCATCCTGATCCTGTTCTTCGGCGTGGCGTTCCTGCTCAAGTACGCCTCCGACAATGCCATGCTGCCAGTCGAGTTCCGGCTGGCGGGCGTGGCGGCCGGCGCGGTGCTGCTGCTGCTGGCGGGCTGGCGCCTGCGCGAGCGGCGCGCGGCTTATGCGCTGGTGCTGCAGGGCGGTGGCGTGGGCGTGCTCTATCTCACCGTCTTCGCTGCCACCAAGCTCTATGGCCTGCTGCCGGCCGCGGCCGCGTTCCCGCTGATGGTGGCCATCTGCGCGCTCGCCGGCGGCCTCGCGGTGCTGCAGAACGCGCCCGTGCTTGCCTTTACCGGCAGCGCCGGCGGCTTCCTCGCCCCGGTGCTGATCGCAACAGGCGGCGGCAGCCATGTGATGCTGTTCAGCTACTACGCGCTGCTCAATGCCGGCATCTTTGCCATTGCCTGGTTCCGGGCCTGGCGCCAGCTCAACCTGCTCGGCTTTGCGTTTACCTTCGGCATCGGCACGGCCTGGGGCGCGCTGAACTACCGGCCCGAGCTGCTCGCCACCACGGAGCCGTTCCTGATCCTGTTCTTCCTGATGTATACGGGCATTGCGCTGCGCTATGCGCTGCGCCGGCAGGTCAGCCTGAAGGACTACGTGGACGGCACGCTGGTGTTCGGCACGCCGCTGCTGGCCATGGGGCTGCAGGCCGCGCTGGTGCGCGATATTCCATTTGCCATGGCATGGAGCGCGGTCGCGCTCGCGGCGTTCTATCTCGGCCTGGCGGCGTGGCTGGCGGCGCGCCGCGATCGCTTGGGGCTGCTGTTTGAAGCCGTGCTGGCGCTGGGCGTCATCTTTGCGTCGCTGGCGGTGCCGCTGGCGTTCGACGGGCGCACCACAAGCGCTGTATGGGCCGTGGAAGGCGCCGCCGTGGTGTGGGTGGGGGTGCGGCAGCAGCGGCGCCTTGCGCTGGCCAGCGGGCTGCTGCTGCAGCTGGCGGCCGGCGTGGCGTTTGCCGCTGGCAGCCTGTTCGAGGCCACGCAGCTGGCGTGGCCGGTGCTGAACAGCCGCTACGTGGGCACGCTGCTGCTGGCGGTGGCCGGCATCTTCAGCGGCTGGCGCCTGCACGGGCGGCCCGAGGCGCGCGCCTGGTCCGCGCCATGCGCGCCGCTCGGCCTGGGCGCGGCGTTGTGGGGGCTGCTGTGGTGGCTGGGCGGCGGCGTGGTCGAGATCCAGCACTGGTACGGCGTGCAGGGCTGGCAGGTGCGCGTGCTGCTCGAAATGCTAGCGTTGTTCGTGGTGCTGAGCGCATGGCTGGCCCACCTGGCGCGGCGCGTCCTGGCGTGGCCGCTGGCCAGCGTGCCGGCGCAGGCCATGGCGCCGCTGCTGGCGGTCCTGGCCATGCTCAGCTGCATCGTGCAGTCGGCGTCGCCATTGCTCGGCTTCGGCGCGCTCGCCTGGCTGGCCGTGTTTGGCGCGGCCTACCTGCTGCTATGGCGGCAGCAGGACGATGAACGCGATGCCTTGCTGGCGCCCATGCATGCCCTGTTGTTCTGGACCGTGTGCGTGCTGCTCTCCACCGAGGCGTACTGGCGCCTGCGCGCCTATGTGCCGGAGGGCGCCTGGAGCTGGAGCGCCTGGGCCTATGGCTATGGCGGGCTGCTGGCGCTGCTCTCGGCCTGGGGCTGGCGCCTGCGCTGGCCGGTGGCGCGCTTCTCGAAGGCCTACCTGCTATGGGGTGCGCTGCCGCTGGTGGCGTTGCTGTGGCTGTGGAGCATTGCCAGCGTGGCCAGCGACGGCGACGCCGCGCCGCTTTTCTACCTGCCGCTGCTCAACCCGCTCGATGTCGCCCAGCTGCTTGCCATGCTGGCGGTGGCGCTGTGGCAGCACCGGCTTGCCGCCGAGGGCCTGGCCACGCGCCCGCGCGTGCTCGAGTATGCCGCGATGGGCACGGTGTTGCTGTGGTTCAACGCCGTGCTGCTGCGCACGCTGCACCACTGGACCGGCGTGCCCTACACGTTGCAGGCCATGGGCGGCTCCACGCTGGTACAAGCGTCGCTGTCGGTATTCTGGACCGTGCTGGCGCTGATCACCATGGTGGCAGCCACCCGTCGCGGCTCGCGCGCGCTGTGGTTTGCCGGTGGCGCGCTGCTGGGGGTGACGGTGGTCAAGTTGTTCCTGTTCGACCTGTCCTTCGTCAAGGGCATCGAGCGGATCATCTCGTTTATCGGCGTGGGCGTGCTGCTGCTGTTGATCGGCTACTTCTCGCCCCTGCCGCCGAAGGAAGAGGAGGCGACGTGATGCTGGTTTTCCGAACCGCAGGCGGGCGGGCGCTCCCGATGCTGATGGCCGCGCTGTTGCCATCGCTGTTGCTGCCGCTGCCCGCGCGGGCTGAGCGGTTCGCGCTGGTCACCGAACGCGACGCGGCGTACTACGCCGTGACCCTGGACGCCGATGTCTACACCCGTAGCACGCGCCCCGGGCTGGGCGATCTGCGCGTGCGCAACGCAACAGGCGAATTGCTGCCGTACGCGCTGGACCTGCCGCCCGAGCCGGCGGCCGAGGTGCGCACGCTTCGCGATGTGCCGTGGTTCGCGCTGCCGGCCGTGCAGTCGGGCCAGGCCGCGCCCATGGGCGTGGTGATCGGCACCGACGGCGCGCTGCGCGCCGCCAGCACCCCGCCCGCGGCCGGCACCGCCGGGGCATGGCTGCTCGACCTGAGCCAGTTGCGAGCCGACGCCAGCGCGGTGGTGATCGGCCTGCCGGATGGCGATTACCAGGGCAGGGTGGACGTTGCCAGCAGCGACGACCTGCAGCACTGGCAGGCCGCGGGCGGCGCGCAGCTGTTGCGGCTGAGCCGCGAGGGCAGCACGCTGAGCCAGGACCGCATTGCGCTGGGGCGCTTGCGGGCGCGTTACCTGCGGCTGCAGTGGCAGGGCGCGCCGCCCGCGCCGGCGCGCGTGCAGGTAGAGACGGTGGCGGCCAGCATGCCTTCGCCGCTGGCGCTGCAATGGCGCGACAGCGTCGTCGCCACGCAGGCCCAGCCCGGTGGCGATTACCTGTTCGACAGCGGCGGCCGCTTTCCGGCCGAGCGCGTGCGCATTCGCCTGCCGCAGGCCAACACGGTGGTGCAGGCCACGCTGTGGTCCCGGCCCGATGCGCAAGCGTCCTGGCGCGTGGTCAGCAGCGGACAGCTCTATCGTCTTTCCGGCGCGGCAGGCACCGAGCAGGAAAGCGCGCAGATGGCGATCGGGCGCAACACGGATCGCCTGTGGCGCCTGAGCGTGGATGCCCGCGCCGGCGGGCTTGGCGCTGGCATGCCGGTGCTGGCGCTCGGCTGGCGCCCCGCCGTGGTGACCTTTGTCGCGCGCGGGGCGCCGCCGTTCTCGCTGGCGGTAGGCGAGCCGTCGGGCGCCGCGCAGGAGCCCGGGGCGGTCGCGCGGGCTGAGTTGCTGGCCGGGCCCGCACCGGTGATCGCCGACGCACGGATTGCCGGCATGACGGCATCGCCGCGGGGTACCGCGGCGCCTGCCGACACCGAGCGCAACCGGCGCTTCGTCCTGTGGGGCGCGCTGCTGCTGGCGGTCGGCGTGCTGGGCCTGATGGCCTGGCGGATGCTGCGGGTGCTGGGCGCGCCGTCCCCGCCGCCGGACTGACGTAAAGAAAAAGGCCAACCTCCCGGTTGGCCTTTTTCAGTTTCTGGCGACGTATTGCCGTGTTACTGCAGCGGCTTGCCGGTCCGGTCGTGCATGAACAGCAGCGCCACAAAGCTGATCGCGGCCGCGGCAATCACGTAGTAGGCTGGCGCCAGCTTGCTGCCGCTGGTGGCGATCAGCCAGGTCACGATCAGCGGGGCAAAGCCGCCGAAGATGGTCACGGCGAAGTTGTAGGCCAGCGACAGGCCGGTCGAGCGAACCTCGGTGGGGAACTGCTCGGCCAGCACGGCCGGCGCCGGGCCGGTGAAGGCCGCCAGCAGGATGCCCAGGATCACCTGGACCATCAGCAGGGTCTGGGTGGTCGGCGAGACGTTCAGCCAGTGGAACAGCGGATAGGCCAGCACGCCGATGATCAGCGCCACGGTGCCCAGCATGCGCTTGCGGCCTACGTGGTCGGACAGCATGCCCATCAGCGGGCACAGCACCAGGATGATGGCGCCGCACAGGGCGGTCGACTGGAAGGTGGCGCCCAGCGGCAGGCCGAGCTGCTGCTTGGCGTACGACGGCATGTAGAACACCA
Source organism: Cupriavidus sp. CuC1 (assembly GCF_044627735.1). NCBI lineage: Bacteria > Pseudomonadati > Pseudomonadota > Betaproteobacteria > Burkholderiales > Burkholderiaceae > Cupriavidus > Cupriavidus sp. CuC1. The sequence goes on from NZ_JBIUHC010000026.1 coordinate 65,663, forward strand.
GCACATAGGTGCAGACCGTCCACAGGATGGTCACGCCCAGGCCGGCCAGCACTTCGCGCGGATGGTCGCGCAGCACCTGCGTCAGCGGCGAGAACTTGACCTTGCTGGCCGCGCGTTCGGCGCGGCGGGCTTCAAAGGCGGGTGGCTCTTCCAGGTGCGAGCGGATATACATCCCGACCGGGCCGATCAGCAGGCCGAACAGGAACGGGATGCGCCAGCCCCAAGCGTCGATCTGCTCCGGCTCCAGGCCGTTGATCACCAGCGCGCCCATGGCGGCGCCCAGCATGAAGGAAATGCCCTGGCTGGCCTGCTGCCAGCTAGCGTAGGCGCCGCGCTCCTCGTCGGGGGCGTGCTCGATCAGGAAGGCGGTGGCGCCGCCAACCTCGCCGCCGGCCGAGAAGCCCTGGATCAGGCGGGCCACCACGATCAGCGCCGGTGCCCACAGGCCGATCGACGAATAAGTGGGCGCCAGGCCGATGATGGCGGTGCCCAGCGCCATCATCAGGATGGTGAGGGTCAGCGCCGCCTTGCGGCCGACGCGGTCGGCGTAGACACCGAGCACGATGGCGCCGACCGGGCGCATGAAGAAGCCCACGCCGAAGGTGGCGACGGTCAGCAGGAAGGACGTGAGGTCATTGCCGGTGGGGAAGAACAGCTTGGCAATGATCAGCGCGAAGAAGCTGTAGACGGTGAAGTCGAACCACTCCAGGCCGTTGCCGATGGTGGCGGCGAGGATGGCCTTTCGTCGCTGGGATTGGGATATTTCGTGGACTTGAGGTATTGCAGCGTTGGCTTGCATGTGGCGTTTGATGCGGTGAGAAATCGGCGGGAGGCCTGCCCCAAAACCGGGCATGCGCTCTGAAAGGCAGAATAGTAAGCGATTCTTTAACTAGCCGGCAGGATGGCGGTGTGTGGCGTCAGATCCGCATGGTCGACTGGGCGGCCACCGTCCCGCGGGATGTTCCACGTGAAGCACCCATGCGCGAGCCCGGCGTCCTAGGGGCGCGGTAGCGGGAAGCTAGGGCTGGCTGGCGTGATGCTGGGGCGCGCTGCGGGCGTCGGGAGCATCGCCCGTGCCGGCTTCTTGTTGCTGTTCAGGCGCATCCGGGCGCTGGCGTGTGAGCCAGAGCCATAGGGCGCTGCCGACCCAGCCAGCCACGAAGACGGAATCGCCGACATGGTTGAGCAGCGCCGGGGCGCCTGGCGCGTTGAATGCATCGGCCAGCAAGGGGGCGGGCAGGCGGGCGGCGATCCATAGGAGCACAGCCGGTCCGCTTGCATACACGCCTGGCTGCCACCAGTTTGCATGGGGCAGCAAGGGCCTGTGGGCTGTGCGCTTGACCACGGTGTTCTCCAACCTGACACGCTTCATGGCGCGTCGTATCCAGTCATGCGGGGTTTGCCCGAGCCCGCGCGGACGACGCATTGCGCCGCGCAAAGCTGGACTGGGCCCCGTGCTGGAATCATAAGCCGATTGCCCGCTGTGTGTCCGAATCTTTAAAGCGTTGTGTGGTGCACCCCACGTTCGCACGGCGGGCGGCGTACGCATGCGGTGACGGCAAGTGTGGTGGCGTGGCGTGAATTCAAGTTTTTTGATGGAGGTGTCCGTAAATGCGTGGCGCCGGGGCTGGGTAGTTTTGTCAAACTGAACACCGCTATCAAAAGGATTTGAAGGCCGCCATCATGCTTCCCGCCATCTACATCTCCCACGGTTCCCCCATGCTTGCCCTCGAACCGGGCCCGAGCGGCGCCGCCTTCGACGCGCTTGGCGAAGTGCTGCGGGCGCGCAAGCCGCGCGCCGTGCTGATCGTCTCGGCGCACTGGATCTACAGCACCCTGGTGGTCGGCACCCGCGAGCGGCAGGAGGCCTGGCACGACTTCGGCGGCTTCCCGCGCGCGCTGTACGAACTGCGCTACGACGCCCCGGGCTCGCCGGCGCTGGCCGATCGCGTCAAGACGCTGGTCGAGGCCGCGCAAGTCCACGGCGCCGCGGTGGTGCTGCAGGACGATGAGCGCCCGCTGGACCACGGCGCCTGGATACCGATGCGGCATTTCTTCCCGGACGCCGACGTTCCTGTGGTGCAGCTGGCCTTGAACCCGTATCTGCCGCCGGCGGCCCAGATCGAGATCGGCCGGGCGCTGGCGCCGCTGCGCGGCGAGGGCGTGCTGGTGCTGGGCTCGGGCAGCTTTACCCACAACCTGCAGGAAGTCTTCGGCGTCGGTGGCCAGCGCGAGCAGCACGGCTCGGCCGTCGAGCCCTATGTGGAGGCGTTCCGTGGCTGGATGATCCAGGCGCTGGACGAGGCACTTGCCACGGGTGACACCGCGCGCATCGCGGACTATCGTGCGCAGGCGCCGTACGCGCGCCGCGCCCATCCCGCCGACGAGCATTTGCTGCCGTTCTTCGTGGCGCTGGGCGCGGCGCTGGGTCCGCGCGAAGGCGTGCCCGCCGAGCAGGCGCCGGCCGGTGTGGCACGCGTGGCCGATGAGGTCACTTACGGCGTGCTGGCGATGGATACGTTCGTGTTCGAAGGGGTCGGCACGCACCATGCCCCGGCATTGAGCGAGACGGCCTGAGCCGCCCGGGCGTCATGCCTTGCGGGCCGAAAGGTAAGGGCGCGCCAGGCGCGCGCCCGCCACGGCAATCCAGCCCATGGTGAGGGCAACCACGCCCAGGCCGTATTGCAGGCTGGAGGCATGGGCCACGCCGCCAATCATCACCGGCCCCATCAGCAAGCCGATATAGGCAAACCGCGCCACGCGCGAGATGGCCTCCGCCGGCGCCACGCCCGGCAGACGCGACGCCGCCACGAAGAAGATCGGCACCATGTTCGCCGCGCCCATGCCCATCAGCGTGAAGCCGACCAGCGTCGCCGCCGGCGCGGGCCACAACAGTGCCAGCAGGATCCCCGCGAATGCCACCCAGGCGCTGCCGCCGAGCGTGCGCGCGTCCGACCAGCGCGCGCGCAGGCGGTCGCCGCCAAAGCGGCCGCAGGCCATGCCACCGGAGAAGGCGGCATAGCCGGCGCTGATCCAGGCGTGCGGCGCCAGCGCCACCTCGCGCATGTAGACGCTCGACCAGTCGTACATCGCGCCCTCGCCAACCAGCCCCAGGAACGCCATCAGGCCCAGCAGCCAGAGCGCGCGCACCGCATGCGCGCGGTGGTGGGCGCAGGGCGGTTGCACGGGATGGTCATCCAGCAGCCAGGGCGCCACGCCCGCCGTGACCGCCGCGGTCAGCACCGCCATGCCCAGGGCGTGCGCCAGCGGCGGCACGCCCAGGCCCAGCAGCACGCCGCCAACCGCCGCGCCTGCCATGCCGCCCAGGCTGAACATGCCGTGCAAAGCGGACATGATGGGCCGTGCGCGGCTGGCCTCCACCGTGGCGGCCTGCGCATTCATGCCTACGTCGAACGCCGCGTTGGCCATGCCGAAGGCGATCAGCGCCGGGATCAGCAAGCCGAACTGCGGCATGGCCAGGATGGCGACGGTGGCCAGCGCGTAGACCAGCCCGCTGCGCCGGCAAGCGGCCGCGCTGCCCACGCGCCCCACCCAGCGCCCCACCGGCCCCATGGCCGCGATGGCGCCCCCGGCCACCGCCAGCATGGCCAGCGACAGCACCGCATCCGACAATCCGAAGCGCGCCTTGATGGTCGGGATGTGCACGCCCCAGGTCGCAAAGGTGGCGCCGTTGACGAAAAACAGCGCCATGGTGGCGCGCGCGGCGTGCTCCACGCGCCGCGCGCTGACTGGCGCGGCGGCGGCGGCGGGGGCGGAGGACGAGGGGGAGGGCGGCTGGGTCAGGTTGCTGGAGGCGGAATCGGGCATATTGGCGGCAGGCACGGCCGGCCGCGCCTGGCGGCGCGGGGTGTGCCCTGGCGGGCGCTGCAGGGTAATCGAGCCCTGCATCGTCGCACATCGGTGCATCGCACGCATGACCGGCGGCGATGCCGGCCACTGATGTGGCCGGTCGCGCGAGTCCGGCTACGCCACCGCGGCGTGGCTGGCCGGGCGCAGCAACCCGCGCCGGTGCAGGGCAAAGCCGAAGGCCGCCAGCGCCGTCAGCGCCAGCACCACCATCACCCACAGCATCAGCCAGTAGCCGCCCGCGGCGCGCCACAGCAATGCGCCCAGCCAGGGCGCGGCGGCCTGCATCAACAGCACCGGCGTCATCATCAGGCCGTTGAGGGTGGCGTAGTGGTGGCGCGAGATCAGCTCCGGCATGGCCATGGCGCGCAGCATGGTGTTGATGCCGTTGGCGCAGCCGTACAGCACCGCCGCCAGCATCAGCCATTTGCCATAGCCGAGCGCAAAGCACAGCAGGCCCAGGCTCATCACCACATACACCGGCAGCGATAGCCGCAGCGGATGGCGCACGTGAAAACGCATCATCACCATGCGGCCGACCACCTGCGCCGGGCCGATCAGCGCCGCCACCACCAGTTGCTTGCCCAGCGGCAAGCCCTTTTCGGTCAGCATCGGGATCAGGTGGGCGCCCAGCAGCGAGGCGATCACCGCCAGCGCGGTGAAGGCCAGCACCACCGCCCAGAACACCGGCTGGCGCAAGGCGAGCTGGGCGATGCCGGGCTGCGCGGCATCCGCCAGCGGGGTTGGCGCCGGCGCGGCCGCGTATGTGGCATGCGCCACATAGCGCAGGCGGGCGTGCAAGGGCGCGCAAACGAAAAGGTTGAGCGCCGCAAAGCACAGCAGCGTCTCGCGCCAGCCCAGGTGCAGCACCAGCCATTGCGCCAGCGGCACGAAGATGGTGCTGGCAAAGCCCGCCATCAACGTCACCGTGACGATGGACTTCTGGTAGCCATCGCCAAAGGTCTGGCGCAGCACGACGAAGGCTGGCTCGTACAACGTGGTCGCCATGGCCAGCCCGATCGGTATCCACATCAGCAGGAAAGTGGCCTGGTTCGGGCTCCACGCCCACAGCAGCAGGCCGGAGCCGGCCAGCACGGAGCCCGTGCACATCACGACGCGCGCCGGCACGCGGTCGAGCAGGCGGCCCACCGCGAACGAGCACATCGCCCAGACCAGCAGCCCGAGCGAATAGCCGCCGGCAAGAAAGGGTTTGGAGTAGCCCAGTGTCGCGCTCATCGGCCCGATGAACACGGTGAAGGCGAAGTACAGCGTGCCCCAGGAAATCGTTTCGGTGACGCCAAGGGTCCAGACCAGCTGGCGTGGCGAGATGGCGCGTGGGCCGGGTGGGGCGTCTTGTCGTGTCATGGCGCGCCTGGACGCGGAATGTACCGCCGCGCAATGGTCGCCGTGAGGAGGCGGATGGCGCGATTGGCGGCGAGGGGCTGAGCGGGAATTGTAGCCGGCATCCAGGCGGAATGCCTGCTTTGCGTCACATGGTTTGGCCGCTATCCATATAGGCCGCTATCCCTTGCCCGTGGGCGGCCCTTTCAGCTCCACCATATTGCCGTCCGGGTCGTGCACGTAGATCGACGGGCCTTTGCCTTCGGCGCCGAAGCGCATCTCCACCGGGCCCGGCTCCGCGCCGTGCGCACGCAAGTGGGCGCCGATCGCATCGGCATCGAACGGATCAAGGCGCAGGCAGAAGTGGTCGAGGTTGCGGCCTTCCCTGCCCGGCCCGGCGCCGCCGGCGCGGCCCAGCGGGCCGTCCAGCGCTACCAGGTCGATCAGCCCGCTGCCCGCGCGCAACTGGATCAGGCCGAATTCCGCCTGTACCCGTTCGACGCTGCAGCCAAGCACGTCCACATAGAAGCGCATGAGTGCCGTCACGTTGCCGGTACGCAGGACCAGGTGATCGATGCCGAGGATGCGGAACATGGCCATAACTCCCAGCGCTTCCAGCGCTCAGATATCCGGAATCAGCCGCTTGCCCAGGCTGACCACCTCGTCCTGCGCGTACCCGAGGCTGCGGTAGAAATCGATGACCTTGCTGTTGCCGGTGCGCACCAGCAGGTTGATCTTCGGGCAGCCGCGCTCGATCAGCAACTGCTCGGCGTGCGCCATCAGGCGGCGGCCGTGATCGCGGCGCTGGTGCTCGGGATGCACCGCCAGGTAGTAGACCCAGCCGCGATGGCCGTCAAAGCCGACCATGGCCGATGCCATTGGGCGGCCATCCACTTCGCCCACCAGGAACAGCTCGGGCTGCTCGGTCAGCTTGCGGGCAATGTCTTTCTTCGGGTCGTTCCACGGCCGCGTCAGGCCGCAGGCTTGCCAGAGGTCGATGATGGCGGCCTCGTCGGCGGCCAGGTAAGGGCGGATCTGCATGCGGATTGATGCGCCGCGGCATGCGGCGGCAGCAATGTTAAGTCCTTGACAGTGTAGCCGTGAAACCTGTGCCAGAATCGCCGCTCATCCCCATCAAAACAAGCAGGCTCACCCTGCACGGAGACCCACGATGAACGAAACGACCACGCACGCCCGCGCCACCTTCAGCCACATGGAACAAGGCACGCGCGAGGACTGGGCGGCGATATCCGCCGAGTTCATGCCCTTCGCGCAGGCGCTGGCAGACCGCGTGCTCGATCACCTCCGGCTGCTCGACGGCGACTGCGGCGGCTTTCCCATCGACCGCCTGACCCACTGCCTGCAGACCGCCACGCTCGCCCACCGCGACGGGCGCGACGAGGAGTACGTGGTGTGCGCCCTGTTGCACGATATCGGCGACACGCTTGGCAGCTTCAACCATCCGGACATCGCCGCCGCCATCCTCAAGCCCTTCGTCAGCCCGGAGAACCTGTGGATGGTGGAGAAGCATGGCGTGTTCCAAGGCTACTATTTCTTCCATCACCTGGGCCTGGACCGCAACCTGCGCGAGCAATTCCGCGACCAGCCCGAGCTGTTCGATCGCACCGCGGAGTTCTGCGCCAAGTACGACGGCGCGGCCTTCATGCAGGACTACGACACGCTGCCGCTGTCCTTCTTCGAGCCGATGGTGCAGCGCGTGTTTGCGCGTCCGCGCAACTCCATGTACGTGAAGGAGAACGAAAGCACGCTGGCGCAGCCGGCCTGAACCGCGTCGCAGCAAGTTGCCGACCGGAAGGTGCATTTCTGTCTTGACGGAAATTTCCGAACAGATAAACTGTCACGCATGGAACTTCAACCGGTCGCACAACGCTTCGTCCTGCACTGGGGCGAAATGGGCTCTAAGTGGGGCGTCAATCGCACCGTCGCGCAGATTCACGCCCTGCTATTCCTTTCCGAGCACCCGCTGCCGGCCGAGGAGATCGCCGACACGCTCAATGTGGCGCGTTCCAACGTCAGCAACAGCCTCAAGGAACTCCAGAACTGGAAGCTGATCCGCACCGTGCACATGATGGGCGACCGGCGCGATCACTTCGAGACCATCACCGATGTGTGGGAGCTGTTCCGCACCGTGGTGCGCGAGCGCAAGCAGCGCGAGTTCGATCCCACCATCGACGCCTTGCACGAGTGCGTGAACAATCCCGCGTTCGCCAAGGAGAGCAAGGAAGTGCAGAAGCGCATCATCGCCACCTTGCAGCTGATGGAAACGCTGGGTAGCTGGGGCGACGAAATGCTGCGCCTCTCGCCCGATACCCTGGTCAAGGTGATGAAGCTCGGCGCGCGCATCCAGAAGCTGGTGCGTGGCGACCAGCGCGTCCGCGAAGCCGGCAAATAGCACAGGCATGAAAAGCAGGCCGCCACGGTGGCCGCTTTTTTTGACTCGATATTTCTCTTAAGACAGAAATTAATGTAAATAAGGATGCTTGAGATGGATCCGACCAACGGCGCGCTCTACACCGTCATCCTCAACCTGTTGATCGTGCAGGGATTGATGGGTGCCTTCGATACCGTCTGGCATCATGAACTGCGCTGCGCCTTGCCGCAGCAGCACAACGCCGCGCCGGAGCTGCGCCTGCACGCGATCCGGGCGGTGCTGTACGGCGTGCTGTTTGGCGGCCTGGCGTGGTTTGCCTGGGGCGGCGCCTGGCTGGTGCCGCTATGGGCCATCGTCGCCATCGAGATCCTGCTGACGCTGCGCGACTTCGTGGTGGAAGACCAGACCCGCAGCCTGCCGCCGAGCGAGCGGGTGACGCATACCGTGCTGGCCATCAACGGCGGCGTGATCTTTGGCTTGCTGGCCTGGCATTCGCAAGCCTGGTGGCAACTGCCATCGGGCCTGCACCTCAATCCGCTCGGCTGGCAAAGCTGGGTGCTGAGCGTGTTCGCGCTGGGCGTGGCCGCGTCTGGCGTGCGCGACGCGCTGGCGAGCCGCGCGCTGGCTGCCCGCGCCGGCGCTACGCCGTCGTTCGATTTCACCGGCGCCGATCCGGCCCGGCGCGCGCAATCGTTCCTGCTGACCGGCGGCACCGGTTTTATCGGCCAGGCGCTGGTGCGGGCACTGCTGGCCAATGGCCATCGCGTGACGATCTGGGCGCGTAACCCCCGCGTGGCGGCCCAGCTATTCGACGGCCGCGCTGCTTGCGTCGGCTCCCTGGCGCAGATCGATCCGGCTGTGCACTTCGATGTGGTGGTCAACCTCGCCGGCGCACCCATCCTGGGCCCGCGCTGGAGCGCCGCGCGCAAGCGCAGCCTGGTGGAAAGCCGCGTGGGCACCACCCGCGCGCTCGCCGCGTGGCTGGCGGGGGCCGTGCACCGGCCGCGCCTGCTGATCAACGGCTCGGCGGTGGGCTACTACGGCATCCAGGGCGACGACGACCTGAGCCAGCGCACCGAGGCTAGCGCCCCGCAGGACATCTTTGCCTCGCAGTTGTGCCAGCAATGGGAAGACGCTGCGCGCACCGTGACGCCGCTCGGCATCCCCTTAGCCATCCTGCGCCTCGGCGTGGTCTACGGCCATCAAGGCGCGCTGCCCGCCATGCTGATGCCGGTATGGCTCGGCTTCGGCGGCCCGATGGGGAGCGGCCGGCAAGCGCAGAGCTGGGTACACATCGACGACGTGCTCGGGGTGATCGCCTGGCTGTGCCGCGGCGATGCCGTGGCATCCGCCATGGAAGCTGTCGCCACCTACAACCTGGTGGCGCCGGAAACCCCGAGCCAGGCCGGGTTTGTGCGCGCGGCGGCGGCGCTGCTGCGCCGGCCCGCCTTCATGCCCACGCCGGCATGGCCGATGCGGCTGGCTCTGGGCGAGCAGGCCACGCTGCTGCTCGACGGCTTGCGCGTAGCGCCGGCGCGTTTGCAGCAGGAGGGCTACGCGTTTCGCTTCCCCACGTTGCTACTGGCGCTGGCAGACCTGCTCGGCGCCGGGCGGGTGCGCTCATGACCGCACGCACGGGCATTTACGAAATCATGCTGGGCGCCGGCTTTGCCGATCTGCCGCCGGTGCTGCAGCGCGTGCATCGCGCGCAAGGCATCCAATTGACGGGCACGCTGCGCGTGCGCTGGAGCCAGCGGCGCTGGTTGCGCGCGCTGCTGCATCTGTCGGCGCTCCCGCGGCCCGCGCAGGCGGCACCCACGCGCGTCGCCATCATGCCGCTTGCTGCGGGAGAACAGTGGCATCGGCAGATCGGCGGCAAGCTTGTGGCCAGCCGCATGGAAGGCGCGCGCGCCGGGCTGGTAACCGAGCGCATGGGCCCGCTTGCCCTTGCGCTGGACACGCGCGTCGATGGCGCGGGCCGGCTGCGGCAGGCCAGCCGTCGCGTCAGCCTGCTCGGCATGCCGCTGCCATGGCTGCGCGTGCTGGCCATCGAGCGCGCGCTCGATGGCCATCGCTATTGCTGTGACGTACGGATCTGGATGCCGCGTCTTGGCTACCTGCTGCGCTACGACGGCGTACTGGCGATTTGCGAACCCGATCTTTGAATACCTGAATACCTGAGTACTTGATCTTTGTCTGGAGAGACGCTTATGAAATCCGTACCGACCGCGCGCACCGCGCTTGCCGCCGTGCCAGCCTGGATGCCTGTGGTGCTGCGGCTCGCTGCAATCTACAACCTGCTCTATGCGGTGGTGCTGAGCCTGTGGCCCGCGCAGATCTTCGACTGGCTCGGCATGCCGGCTACGCCCGATGCGATGATTCAATGCATCGGCATGATGGTGGGCGTCTATGCGCTGGGTTACTGGATTGCGGCGCAGGACATGTTGCGTTACTGGCCGCTGGTGGTGGTGGGGCTGGTGGGCAAGACGCTCGGGCCGCTGGGGTTCTTGCACGGCGCGCTGACCGGCGTGTTCGCATGGAAGAGCGGGCTGTTCGTGTTGTTCAGCGATCTGTCTTGGTGGGTGCCCTTCTGGGCAATGACGTTGTTTGCGTTGAAGCACCGTCATGCGTGGGACGATGCCCGCATGCAGCGCCAATAAAAAAAGCAGCGGCCCCTGCTCGGAGCCGCCGCTTTCGCGTTCGACGGGCACGGCCTCACGGCAGCGCCTGGTACCACCTCGCAAATCAAGCCACCTGCTGCGCCGTCTGCGGATGCCGGAACTGCTCAAGCAGCGCCGCCCAGCGCGTACGCACCTTCGCAAGGTTGTCTTCCTTGACGTGCCCGAAGCCGCGAATGTCGTCGGGCAGGCTGGCCAGCGTGATCGCGGTTGCATGGTTGGCTGCGCTCAGGCCGCTCGTCAGCTCGTCCAGCAACGCACGATACTCGCCGATCAGCGCGCGTTCGGTGCGACGCTCGGCCGTCTTTCCGAACACATCGAACATGCCGCCGCGCAGGCCTTTGAGCTTGGCAAGAACGCCGAAGAGCTTCATCGTGGACGGGCCGAAGCGGCGCTTGAGCAGATGCCCCTTTTCATCGCGCTTGGCCAGTAGCGGCGGCGCGAGCCAGAAGCTGAGCTGGTAGTCGCGGCCGGGCTCGCCTTCGAACTGGTTGCGCAGCTTGTCGAGGAAGATCGGGTCGGTATAGAGCCGCGCGACTTCGTACTCGTCCTTGTAGGCCATCAGCTTGGCGAGATTGCGCGCCACGGCCTCCGTCAGCGGGAGCGGCTTGCCGCTGCCGACCAGCGTGCTTTCCGCCGCGCGCACGCGGTTCACGGCGTCGCGGAAGGTTTGGGCGTAGGCGCTATCCTGGTAGGCCTTGAGGTGCTCGGCGCGGTGTGCGATCAGCTTCTCCAGCAGGGCGCCGGAGGAGGTGGGCAGCTTGACCACGTCGGCGCCTTCGGCGGTGCTGCGCAGCTTGCCGGTGAGCGACAGCACGTGCTCCGGATCGTGCGCCATGTGGCGGCCCCAGTCGAAGGCGGCCTTGTTCTTTTCCACCGCCGTGCCGTTGAGCTCGATGGCGCGCACCAGCGCATCCAGCGATAGCGGCAGCCAGCCTTTCTGCCAGGCATAGCCCAGCACCAGCGGATTGGTGAAGATGGCGTCGCCGATCAGCGCCACGGCCAGGCCGCTGGCGTTGATGAAGTCGCAGGCTTCGCCCACCGCATTGCGCACATCCTGTTCCGCCGACAGGCCGGGGAACTGCCACTTGGGGTTCTTGATGAACTCCGCGGTGGGCGTCTGTGCCGTGTTGACGATGGCGCGCGTGCGGCCTACCTGGGTCTTGGAGATGACATCGTCGGTGGCGCTGACGATCGCGTCGCAGCCAATCACCAGGTCCGCTTCGCCCATCGCGATGCGGGTGGCGTGGAGCTGGTCCGGGTGCGCGGCAATCTGCACGTGCGAGAGCACCGCGCCGCCCTTTTGCGCCAGGCCGGCCATGTCGAGCACGGTCACGCCCTTGTTTTCCAGGTGCGCCGCCATGCCGAGCAGGCCGCCGATGGTGACCACGCCGGTGCCGCCCACGCCCGTGACCAGCACGCCGTAGGGATGCTCAAGGCCGGGCAGCGCCGGTTGCGGCAAGGCCGGCAGGTTGTCCATCGACACGCCGTGGCGCTCGGGCTTCTTCACCTGCGCGCCTTCGGCCGTGACAAAGCTGGGGCAGAAGCCGTTGACACAGGAGAAGTCCTTGTTGCAGGACGACTGGTTGATCTGGCGCTTGGTGCCAAGCTCCGTTTCCAGCGGCTCCACCGACAGGCAGTTCGACTTCACCGAGCAATCGCCGCAGCCTTCGCAGACCGCGTCGTTGATGAAGGCGCGCTTGGCCGGATCGGGGTAGGTGCCGCGCTTGCGGCGCCGGCGCTTCTCGGTGGCGCAGGTCTGGTCGTAGATCAGGACGGTGGCGCCGGGGATCTCGCGCAGCTCGCGCTGGATCTTGTCGAGCTCGTCGCGGTGATGCACTTCCACGCCTTGCGGCAGCTTGATGGCGGCGCTGTATTTTTCCGGCTCGTCGGTGACGACGACGATCTTCTTCGCGCCTTCGGCCGCCACCTGGAAGGCCACGTCCTGCACCGACAGCTTGCCGTCGATCGGCTGGCCGCCGGTCATGGCGACCGCGTCGTTGTAGAGGATCTTGTAGGTGATGTTGACATTGGCCGCGATCGACGCGCGGATCGCCAGCAGGCCAGAGTGGAAGTAGGTGCCGTCGCCCAGGTTGGCGAACACATGCTTGTCGCCGGCGAAGGGCGCCTGCCCGATCCATGCCACGCCTTCGCCGCCCATCTGGCTGAAGGTGCTGGTGCTGCGGTCCATCCACACCGTCATGTAGTGGCAGCCGATGCCGGCCAGCGCGCGCGAGCCTTCGGGCACGTTGGTGGATGTGTTGTGCGGGCAGCCCGAGCAGAACCAGGGCTTGCGCTCGGCCGCCACCCGTGGCACGGCCATGGCCTTTTCCTTGGCCTCGATCACTGCGATACGCGCGGCAATGCGCGCGCGCACGTCGGCGGGCAGCTCGAACTTGTCGAGCCGCGTGGCGATGGCGCGGGCAATGATGGCGGGCGACAGTTCATAGTGCGCCGGCAGCAGCCAGTTGCTCTGCGGGATCGACCATTCGCCGCCCGCGTTGTCCTTTTCGTCGAATTTGCCGTAGACCTTGGGGCGCACGTCGTCGCGCCAGTTGTAGAGCTCTTCCTTGAGCGCGTACTCCATGATCTGGCGCTTTTCCTCGACCACCAGGATTTCCTGCAGGCCTTCGGCAAAGGCGCGCGCGCCGTGCGCTTCCAGCGGCCACACGCAGCCCACCTTGTACAGGCGGATGCCGATGCGCGCGCAGGTCTCATCGTCCAGGCCCAGGTTGGCCAGCGCCTGGCGCGTGTCGAGATAGGCCTTGCCGCCGGTCATGATGCCGAAGCGGGCATGCGGCGAATCGATCTCGATGCGGTCGATCTTGTTGGCACGCACATAGGCCAGGCCGGCGTACCACTTGTAGTCGAGCAGGCGCGCTTCCTGTTCCAGCGGCGGATCCGGCCAGCGGATATTGAGGCCGCCCGGCGGCAGGATGAAATCCTGGGGCAGCACGATCTCCACGCGGTGCGGATCGAGTTCCACGGAGGCCGACGATTCCACCACGTCGGTCACGCACTTCATCGACACCCACAGTCCGGAATACCGGCTCATGGCCCAGGCGTGCAGGCCGTAGTCGAGATATTCCTGCACGTTCGAGGGATAGAGCACTGGCAGGCCGCAGGCCTTGAAGATGTGCTCGGACTGGTGCGCCAGCGTGGATGATTTGGCGGCGTGGTCGTCGCCCGCCAGCACCAGCACGCCGCCGTGCTTGGAGGAGCCGGCCGAGTTGGCGTGCTTGAAGACGTCGCTCGTGCGGTCCACGCCCGGGCCCTTGCCGTACCACATGCCGAACACGCCTTCGAACTTGGCGTCCGGATACATGTTCACCTGCTGCGAGCCCCATACGGAGGTGGCAGCCAGGTCTTCATTCAATCCCGCCTGGAACACGATGTCGTGCGCGGCCAGATGCTGCTTGGCCTTCCATAGCGACTGGTCCAGCGAGCCTAGCGGCGAGCCGCGGTAACCAGAGATAAATCCGGCCGTGTTAAGGCCGGCGGCGCGGTCGCGCTCGCGCTGCAGCATCGGCAGGCGTACCAGCGCCTGCGTGCCGCTGATATAAACGCGGCCACGCTCCAGCGTGTATTTGTCTTCCAGGGAAACGTTTGCGAGCGCGCGGCGGATGGCGTCGCTGACCGGAGGGGTCAGGGGGGCATTCATAGGTGCTCCTCTTTGGGGCATGCAGTCGGGATCACCGACTTACTTCAGTTGTGGGCGACCGTGCGCCGCCTCTTGTGAAGGCGGAAAACGGCCGTGTCTCGTTGGCGCATGGTAGCACCGCGCCGGAGGGCGCGGCACCTTGCGTTGCAGCAAAAAGCGCGCCCGCGAGAGGCGTGCTTTCCCGTATGGACACGCTTCGCGTGTACACTGCGTTGCAAACAGGTTTACGCAACAAACGGGCAGATGCGGACCGTGCGCCATATCTTCAGGGATTGCGCCCCGGTGCAACCCGCCCCATCCGAGGCCGACCGGCCTCCAGGACCCAACATGACTATTTCCACCCGCCAGGGCACTGCGACCCTGGCTGTGCTGATCGACGCCGACAACGCGGCGCCCGCCATCGTCGAAGGCCTGCTGGCCGAAGTCGCCAAGTACGGCGTAGCCGCCGTCAAGCGGATCTATGGCGACTGGACCAAGCCCAACCTCGCCGGCTGGAAGGAGCGCCTTTTGTCGCACTCCATCCAGCCGATCCAGCAGTTCCGCTACACGGTCGGCAAGAACGCCACCGACAGCGCGATGATCATCGACGCGATGGACCTGCTGTACACGGGCCGCTTCGATGGCTTCTGCATTGTCTCCAGCGACAGCGATTTCACCCGCCTGGCCTCGCGGATCCGCGAGCAGGGCCTGACCGTGTACGGCTTTGGCGAACGCAAGACGCCCAAGCCCTTCGTCACGGCCTGCGACAAGTTCATCTTTGCCGACGTGCTGCGCAGCGACGCCGACGCCGACACCGATACGGAAGCCGACGGCGCCGCCGCGCCCGCGCGCAAGCGCAACAGCGGCGAGCTGCGCCAGGATTCGCGCCTGGTGCGCCTGCTGCAAAGCGCCTCGCAGGCGGTCTCGGACGAAGAAGGCTGGGCCACGCTCGGTGGCATGGGCAACCATATCGCCAAGCAGGCACCGGAGTTCGACTCGCGCAACTACGGCTACGGCAAGCTCTCCGAGCTGGTTGCTGCCACGGGCCTGTTCGAAGTCGAGACCCGCAACGGCAACAACAACAAGACGCTGTGGGTGCGCCTGAAGCGCCGTTCGAAGTCCGGTGAAGCCGAGCCCCGTCAGGGCGACGACCGCCAGGCTGAGAACCGTCAGCCCGAGAATCGCCAAGGCGAGAGCCGTCAGGGCGAGAGCCGCCAAGGCGAGAATCGTCAGGCTGAGATCCGTCAGGGCGAGATGCCCCAGGCTGAAAGCCCTCAGGGTGAGAACCGCGAGAACCGCGAGAACCGTGACAACCGCGAGCGGCGTGAGAATCGCCGCAACAAGCGGCGTGGCGGCGATCGCCAGCCTTTCCCTCAGCAGCAGGGCTCGCGGCCGGAGCGTGCGCAGCAGTCCGCACTGCCTGTCCAGCCCGCACCGGTGCCCGAATTTGCCCCCCCGGCTCCCGTTAGCGAAACCGCCCCGTCGTTCGTGGTGGATCCGATGGACGTGCTGGAGCGCGTGGAGCAGGCCTCCAATGGCGCGGAGTCGTTCGACGAGCAAGACGACAGCGATGCCGGCGACAACGGCGAATCGAATGGCCGCCGCCGCAAGCCGCCCAAGCCCGAGGTCACGCTGAGCGAGATCCCGTGGCCGATCGACAGCTCGATCTTCGTGGCGCCGTCCTCTACCGTGGTGGCGCCGGTGGTCGAAGCCATCGAAGCCGTCGAGGTCGTCGAGGTCGTCGAGGTGGCTCCGGTCGAGGAAGCCGTTGATATTGCCGAGGTCGTCGAAGTCGCTCCGGTAGTGGAAGCCATCGAAGCGATCGAAGCCGTCGAAGCCGTCGAAGTTGCCGAGCCGGTCGAGCCCGCGGTTGAGGTAAAGGCCAAGGCCCCGGCCCGCGCCAAGAAGACCGCTGCGCCCGCCAAGAAGACAGCCGCTCCGGTCAAGAAGGCTGAAGCACCCGCCAAGAAAGCGGAAGCACCGGCAAAGAAGACCGCTGTAGCCGCCAAGAAGGCTGCCTTGCCGGCCAAGAAAGCCGCCGCTCCCGCCAAAAAGGCTGCGCCCGCGGCCAAGAAGGCAGCCGCGGCACCGGCCAAGCGGGCTCCGAAGAAGACGGCGAAGGCCGCTGAATAAGCCACACTCGTCAGAATGCAAAACGGCGCCGCAAGGTGCCGTTTTGCATTTCAGCAGCTTGCGCCGCCGGGCCGCATGACTAACCCGAAGTTCACCAGCCGCCTGGGTGAGTTTCCCCTTTTGCGACAGGCACTTGTCGTGATTCCCGGGTTCCAGTTTCTGTCTACACGCGGATTTGCTGAAGC